>JBEGSP010000178.1:0-3818 GCA_041179845.1 Pseudomonadota bacterium | reverse complement strand
AAGTGATTAACGCGTGCTGGTCTATGGGTGAAAGCAATCCCGTGCTGTCGATTCATGATGTTGGTGCGGGTGGATTATCGAATGCATTCCCAGAGTTGACCAACGATGCGGGTCGGGGTGCTGTATTTGATTTGCGCAAAATTCATCTCGAAGAATCTGGCATGTCGCCGCGTGAAATCTGGAGTAATGAATCACAAGAGCGTTATGTCCTCGGAATAGCGCCGGCGAGTTTGCCGCTGTTTACACGTATGTGCGAGCGTGAGCGTTGCCCATTTGCTGTGGTTGGTATCGCCACTGAAGAGCGACAGTTACGTGTACTCGATCCTGAGCATGACAACTATCCGGTCGATATGCCTATGGAAGTGTTGTTGGGCAAGCCACCTAAAATGCATCGCGATGTGCATCGGCAAGCGACGCCGAAGGTCGCTCTAGATCTAACAGATATCACCTTAGACGATGCGGCGGAGCGTGTGCTGCGTCAGCCAACCGTCGCGGATAAATCATTTTTAATCACCATTGGCGATCGCTCCGTAGGCGCGCACACCGTGCGTGACCAGATGGTCGGCCCTTGGCAAGTGCCGGTCGCTGATTGCGCTGTCACTACCATGAGCCACCAAGGTTATCTCGGTGAAGCAATGGCAATGGGCGAGCGCACGCCACTCGCGGTGATCAACGCACCCGCTTCAGGTCGTATGGCCGTGGGTGAGGCCATCACCAATATTGCGGCAGCCGCTATCGAAACACTGTCGGACATTAAGCTCTCCGCTAACTGGATGGCCGCTTGCGGACAACCGGGCCAAGATGCAGCTTTGTTCGACACCGTGAAAGCGGTGGGTATGGAGTTATGTCCCGCCTTGGGCATTAGCATCCCAGTGGGTAAAGATTCTTTATCCATGCGCACGACCTGGAAAGATGACGAAGGCGATAAGACCGTGCTTTCTCCGGTCTCACTGATCGTGTCGGCCTTTGCACCTGTTAGCGATGTAAGACGTTCGCTCACGCCGCAGCTACGTACCGATTTAGGTGAGACTGCACTGATTTTGATTGATCTGGGTCGTGGCAAAAATCGACTCGCCGCATCCGTTTTCACGCAAGTGATTCAGCAATTAGGTGATGACGTACCTGACGTGGATAGCGCCGATGATCTGAAAGCAATTTTCAATGTCGTGCAGCGTTTGAATCGCGACGGACATTTACTCGCTTATCACGATCGTTCTGATGGCGGTTTGTTTGCCACGCTGTGTGAGATGGCGTTCGCGGGTCATACGGGTATATCCGTCAATCTCGACATCCTTGTTATGGAAAGCGAGCATGCAGCGGATTGGGGCGACTCAAAAAATTGGGCCTCACAAGTTGACCATCGCCGAAATGATCTCACCTTGCGTGCTTTGTTTAATGAAGAGCTGGGTGCCGTATTACAAGTTAAAGCCTCCGAAAAATCCGATGTAATGAATGTGCTGCGCGAATATGGCCTCGGTGCTTGCAGTCACATCATCGGTAAACTGAATGATCGCGATGTGATTGAATTTACGCGCGATGCAAAAACTATTTATACCCACAAGCGTTCTGATTTGCATAGATTGTGGAGTGAAACCAGCTGGCGCATTGCGCGTTTGCGTGACAACCCTGCTTGCGTAGATCAAGAGTATGACTCGCTGCTCGATGAAAAAGATCCGGGCATTACACCTAAGCTCACCTTTAATCCGGCTGAGAATATCGCAGCGCCATTCATTGCAAAAGGTGTTCGCCCCAAAGTCGCTATTCTTCGCGAGCAGGGCGTTAATTCGCATGTCGAAACTGCGTATGTCATGGATCAGTCTGGCTTCGATGCGGTTGATGTGCACATGAGTGATCTGATTGCAGATCGAGTGTCGTTGAACGATTTTCGTGGTCTGATTGCCGTTGGTGGATTCTCCTACGGCGATGTGCTCGGTGCTGGTGAGGGATGGTCGAAGACGATACTGTTTAACGCCAAACTATCGGATCAATTTTCAGGGTTTTTCCATCGCCCCGATACCTTTGCTTTGGGTATCTGTAATGGCTGCCAGATGATGAGCAGTTTAAAGTCCATCATCCCGGGAGCTCAGCATTGGCCTAAATTCACTCGTAATCAATCGGAGCAATTTGAAGCGAGGTTTGCGATGGTTGAAGTTATGGATTCACCTTCCATTTTCTTTGCTGGTATGGCCGGAACTCAAACGCCGATTGCGGTCGCCCATGGCGAAGGCTTTGCCAACTTTGCTCACACAGGTCAGCTGAGTGATGTAAAAGTCGCGCTGCGTTTTGTGGATCATTACGGACAGGCGACTGAGCGTTATCCACTCAATCCCAATGGATCACCTTCAGGAATTACATCGGTTACCACTGAGGATGGTCGCTTCACCGTGATGATGCCGCATGCCGAGCGTGTGTTTAGAACGGTGCAGCAATCATGGCATCCGGATGGCTGGGGTGAAGAGTCGCCGTGGACGCGTATGTTTCAGAATGCGCGTAAATGGGTGGGGTAAGGTTTTAAAGAAATCCCTGATCTCTTCGAGATCCTGCGCCGCCAATGGGATGATCAGTAGCCGCATCAGCGGTCTTGAGTTTTGGCTAGTTTTTTATATTTTTTTTTAGTCTCTCGCAGGCCTAGAAATGCCAAATACACAATCAATTCAGGCGGCGGATATAAATCTAATGCTGACCTAATAATTCAGACGGATTGACCGACTGCTTGAAGTATGTAGAATTGATCCATTAATAAGTCTTAAAAGGCTTTATGAATCATTAATGAGTCAATATGGTCAAGCCACTTTCCCGTCCTTACTCACGCTACACCTCAGATGCCTTGGCGCTGTTGGGCCAGCTCGTGCGCGAAGCTCGCTTGGCCAAGTCGCTAACAACGGCTGATCTGGCGGCACGTGCTGGTATTTCGCGTGCCTTGCTCCAACGAATTGAGCGAGGTGATCCAGGTTGTTCTATCGGTGCGGTGTTTGAAGTAGCTTCCATTTGTGGCGTACCTTTATTTGCTCAGGATCAGCGAGAGCTGGCTAGCAAATTGGCGCTTCAGCGGGAAAAAATGGCTTTGCTTCCTAAGTCAGTCAGAACCAGCGCTATCGATGTCAATGATGACTTCTGAGTTCGCGACTATGTATTCAGAGGCGTATGTTTGGGTTTGGCTACCCAATGCCACAGACCCTGTGGTAGCAGGTGTGCTTGCTAAACAAGGGCAGCAGCTCGTGTTTAATTATGGCCGCAGCTATCTGGCACGAAAGGATGCGATTGCACTATACGCACCTGAACTATCTTTGCAGTCAGGTGCTATTCCATTAATACCTGGTTTGAGTATGCCAAACTGCCTCCGCGATGCATCGCCGGATGCATGGGGACGACGTGTGCTGATCAATCGTAAGCTCGGAGTCCGCGGGGTAGATTCTTCTCAGTTTGAACTTGATGAATTATCGTATCTGTTGGAGTCGGGCTCAGACAGAATAGGTGCACTAGATTTTCAGAGTTCGTCTACTTTGTATCAGCCGCGGCGTTCTCAGCAAGCGTCATTAGAGGCCTTGTTAATAGCAGCCGAGAAGGTGGAGCAGGGAGTGCCACTCGCACCTGATTTGGATGAGGCTTTGTTGCATGGAACATCGTTGGGTGGAGCTCGGCCGAAGGTGTTGCTTGATGATGGTGATTACAAATTCATTGCCAAATTTTCTGCAAGTAATGATCTCTTCAGCGTAGTTAAAGCGGAGTTTGTTGCGATGCGTTTGGCGAGTAAGGTTGGCTTGAATGTTCCATCGGTGAGTTTGCGCTCGGCCATGGGTAAGGATGTGCTGTTAATT
>JBEGSP010000177.1:0-3922 GCA_041179845.1 Pseudomonadota bacterium | reverse complement strand
GTACGCGTGGCCCGATTTGGTTAACACCACTGTCGCCCGCGGATGAATCCTTGGTTTACTCCGAACTTAAAAAATCTATTCCTCTAAAAGGTTTGCGCCTCGTGCTGTTTACCCCCGAGGTACTTGCGGGTCAGGTTCACGGCCTTAGCCCTTGGCGGCGCGTCATGACGGGTATGTCAACCGTGATGCTAGACCTAACGCCCCCGATGGAAGCGTTGCGCGCGCAATTGGATCGACGGTGGCGTCATCGTTTAGTGGGTGGTGAAGCGTCTGAAATGACGATACATCGCGTAGGGACGAATCCGGGTCAATTTCGCTGGGTCTTAGAAACAGAGATGCAGCAACGCAGCGAAAAAGGTCTTGAAGGCTTACCAGTAGAATTCTTTGAGCGTTACGTTGCATCGCGACCGCAGCCTGCTAAAACGATTCTTACTTTACGCGCAGACATAGGTCGTGATCGCATTGCGGCGATGCTATTTTTGATTCACGGAGAAGCAGCGATCTATCACGTAGGCTGGACGACAGAGAAGGGCCGTGATTTACATGCGCACAATCTACTTTTGTGGAAAGCAATGGAAGAATTAAAAGCGCGTGGTGTACGGCGGCTTGATTTGGGTGGTGTGAACACTATACGCAGTGCGGGTATCGCGCGCTTTAAAATGAGTACGGGTGGTGAGGTAGTTACATTAGCGGGTACGTATTTTTGAGTGACGAGTAATCAGTATAAATTTATCTAGTCTTGCCATCCACGGGATAGTGCTATGAATAAAAAGATTCTGCTTTATCAATTGCGAGCACTGTTAGACACCGCTCCCGACTTCAATCTCTATTCACCCGATTCAGAAATTCATTCACGTTGGATGAATTCTATCCACACTCTGATTTATCAATGGAAGCCTTTCCCAGCGATTGCAGTGGCAAGCGCTATTGAATTCATGCCGGGGGAAAAAGAGCGTTTAAAAAATATCGAACAACTTTTTAATGTTGCCTATCATGCGGTTGAACAATTGCAGGTAGAAATAGAGATGGCATCAAATTCGGTATCGGCAGCCAACAATAATCATGACAACGATGTTGCCACCGTAATGTCTACAGCTAATGAACGTCTGTTAATTGTTGACAATGATTGTGATATAAAAAATATAGTGTTTTATCTGAATAGCCTGCAAGAACAAGTATATCTTCGCTTGCTGGTCAGCCAAGTATCAGCAGAGGCGGTAGCGGAGCTTAAGAAAATCACATCGCAAACCGGTGCGTTGGTAGAAGTAAAAGTAGCTACGGCCGCCACCGAAAAAATAATCTTCGTAGATGAATTGAATAGTTGGGGTTCAGTGAATAATGGGCATCAGGCCAACGTACTTTTGTCAGAAACCCTCACTCCTTTATCGCCTGAATTAACGCAGTTAAAACGCAATCAATACGAAGCTACTTGGGCAACCGCTCAGTCTGTCTAAGAGTATGATTTGCAGTTAAAGACATTCCACCTGGGGAATCCGCTTGGTTATAGGTGGACTCTTATCATCCTAGCCCAACCTGCATAGCTGGTGCATCAGTAACACATCGTGTTGTAAGTCTCATCGTAACTCTCATGTCACCATCGAGGCCTATTACGCCAGGATAATTTTTATCCTTGTTCTGCAACGATGGTTATTTTTTATTATGTCACCAAAACAAGTCGCCAATTTGCTGGAGCAGTCTGGTTACGTGACTGACGACAGTCTTGCAACCTTGGTCTGGATGGCTATGGAGTTAGATCGGCCTTTGCTATTGGAAGGAGAGGCGGGGGTAGGTAAGACGGCGATCGCGCTGGCACTTTCTACTGCTTTGCAAAGACCTTTGTATCGTTTGCAATGTCATGAAAGCTTGGATCTCAACCAAGCTGTGTATGAGTGGAATTACAGTAAACAACTCTTAGAAATTCGATTACGCGAAGCTGAAAATTCTATAAGTCAGAAAATCAGACATGATTTGTTTTCAGAAGAATTTCTTTTGAAACGTCCTTTGCTTCAGGCGATCAGCTCAGATCAGCCTGCAGTTCTTTTAATCGATGAAATTGATCGTGCTGATGAATCGTTCGAAGCATATCTTTTAGAAGTACTCGGTGAATACCAAATTTCTATTCCTGAGCTTGGCACGATTAAAGCTAGCTCGCACCCTATTGTTGTGCTCACCAGCAATGGGACACGCGATTTATCTGATGCACTGCGACGTCGCTGTTTGTATCATTTCTTAGATTATCCTAGTCTGCCACGCGAAATTGACATCGTAAAAAAATTAGTGCCGAATGCGAATATAGATTTGGTTCAACAAGCGGTGGCTTTTGTACACAAGCTGCGCAAACACGATTTGGAAAAAAATCCAGGCATTGCAGAGACCTTGGATTGGGTCAGGGCGCTCTACGCCATGGGACAAGATCGTGTACCCGATGATCCTGAAATTATTCGTGCATGCTTGTCGTCTTTGTTAAAAACTCGTTCAGATCGCTGGCAAATGGAAACAGAGATTTTGTCGGGGTTACGGACAGATAATCGGGTTGGTATCGATGTCGGCGTCGCCGGAGCATTCAAGTAAGGCGCAAGGGGCCGGTGATGCGGCCACGTTGCCCGATCTGCAGATACGGCGCTTTGCTAGCTATTTACGTGAGCATGGATTTCTCATCGGTCTGGGTGAGCTTGACGCTATGCTGCGTATTACCTTATTACTCAAACCAAGTCAGTATTCACAATTAAAATCATGTTGGCGCGGGTTGGTTTGCTCGACCCCTGATCAATGGCAAAAATACCCTGATTTTTTTGAGGCTTTTTGGTTTCCACATCGTGTACGTGGTAGTACAAAAAGTTCGGGTATTAAGAGAAAAAATAAATCACTGCAAAGCTTGGTAGCGCAAATGCATGCTGATATGAATGCGGCGTCTGGTGAGGCTAACACTTCAGTAGGTTTGGATGTTGGTGGTCAAGGGGGGGAGGGTGACTTTAGCGGTAATAATCCTCAAGCCATGGGAGGTGCTAGTAAAACTGATCCATTGAATCGCGACGCCCAGCAATGGATGCCTGAGGATAGTGCTCAGCTTGAATCGTTGATTCGTCCATTGGAGCATCGCTTGCGCAAAAAGCTTATGCGTAAATGGATAAAAACGCACAAAACACACCGTATTGATATTCCCGCGACGATACGTCTGAGCCTGGCGACAGATGGCGAGCTTCTTAGACTTAAACGTAAGCAGCGCGATCAGCGTAAGCCACGAATTTATGTGTTGGTTGATGTGAGTAAATCGATGGAGTCACACGCAGCTTTCTTTTTGCGTATAGGCCGCGTTTTTCATCAGTTGTTAAACGCACGTGTGTTTGTGTTTCATACACGGTTGACTGAAGTCTCAGCCCTTCTTACGAGCCGTAACGGCCGTATTCAAGAAAAAATTAATGCTGTTACCTTTGGATTTGGTGGCGGCACCAAGATCGCCACTAATTTAGAGGCTTTCTTAAAAATTCACGTTGGCCGTGCCTTGGGGTCTAGGGATTTGGTGTATGTTCTTTCTGATGGCTATGATACCGATCCGGCAGAGCTGACTGAGCGGGCGATTCGGGCAATTCGGCAACGCGGTGCGAAGTTATTCTGGCTGCATCCCAATAAAGAACAACCCGCTTCTGAAGCGATGGTGAAAAGTGCCCATTTAATTACTCAATTTATGGCGATTAGCAGCTTACAGAGCCTTGAAAATTTGGTGAATTTACATTGAGCAGGAGTCGTTTATGGGTTGTTTGTTAAAGCAGGGCGGAGGTTTGTATGCTCGCTTACGTGTGGGTGCTGTTTTGCTGGCGGCGGGCGAAGGATCGCGCTTGGGCAGAGTACCAAAATGTCTCTTGAGTCTGCAGGGCGTGCCGCTGATAAAGCGACACATGATTGCACTTAGCGGTGCGGGTGT
>JBEGSP010000176.1:0-2978 GCA_041179845.1 Pseudomonadota bacterium | reverse complement strand
TGATCTGCGCCAGTCGGCGCATGATTTGACTAACGGCATCGGCACGAAGGTCGTTATAAATTAATCGTTCTTCGGTTTCTTTCGCGACAGCCTGCGATTCGGAATAGCTCATGAAGGTTTGTAGCGCTAGCTCGGTATCATTTACGATTTGTGCATTCTCTTTACCGATGACATCGAAACGTAATCGATAGAGCAAACTAAATTCACGCACCTGACCTTGCGCATTTAGCGTGAGGACTTTCTTTTCTTGACGCTCTGACAGTACACGCAACGTAACATCCGCCGATTTACGATCGGTCGCAATGGCTGTATTGCCTTGGGAAAGAATAGCATTCCGAAGTTCGCGTTCTATTGGTGAATTTTTCGCGATTTCAAGATGGACTGAGCTAAAGGGCAGGTTCGCACCTGAACGCGAGCCGCGCAACTGGAAGCCGCAGGCGGCCAGTGGCAGTGTCATCATTAACGAAATCCACAGGCGGCGGTTGGTTTGCACGCAAGTCTCCTTCAGTACAGTGTTATGCGACGATGTTAACGAGTTTGCCAGGCACCACAATAATTTTCTTGGGTGTACCTGTCAGATGTTTTTGTACGTGTTCGTTAGCGAGTGCCGCCGCCTCGATACTCGCTTTATCAGCAGTTTTTGCGACGATGATACTGCCGCGTAGTTTGCCATTGACTTGTATCATCAGCTCGATCTCGGCTTGCTCTAGCGCTGAGCTATCGACTTTAGGCCAAGGTGCATCGAGAATATCGCCATGGGGCTTAGCGTAGCCCAAAGCATCCCACAAGACATGGGTGATGTGAGGTGATACCGGATACAGCACGCGCAAGAAAATTCCCAAACACTCTGTCAGCACAGCACGGCTGCCGGCATCGTTAGCATAGGTTGTGCCTTCCAGCAGATTCAGCATTTTCATGCAAGCCGAAACAACGGTGTTGTATTGCAGACGTTGATAGTCGTGATCGGCTTGCTGCAAAACTTTATGTACTTCGCGACGTAAGGTTTTCAGATCAGCAGATAAATCGCTAGGCAATGTGGCATTGACATCAATGAGCTGTATTTGTGCGTGAGCGAAATTCCACACACGACGCAAGAAACGCTGAGCACCTTCAACGCCTGCACCAGACCATTCCAATGTTTGCTCAGGTGGTGACGCAAACATGGTGAACAGTCGCGCAGTATCGGCGCCGTATTGGTCGATGATGGCTTGCGGATCAATGCCATTGTTTTTCGACTTAGACATTTTTTCCGTGCCGCCGATATGCACTGGCTGACCATCGGTTGCTAAGATGGCTGATATCGGACGACCTTTGTCATCCATTTTTAGAGTAACGTCTTCCGGATTGATCCAGATTTTTTTACCGGAAGCTTCTTCGCGATAATAGGTTTCGTTCAGCACCATGCCTTGCGTGAGCAAATTGGTAAACGGTTCATCAAATTTAATCAAACCAAAATCACGCATGACTTTGGTCCAGAAGCGCGCATACAGTAAATGCAGAACCGCATGTTCAATACCACCGATGTATTGATCCATCGGCATCCAATAATCATTGCGTTCATCCACCATGGCATTGCTGCTGCCCGGTGAGCAGTAGCGCATGTAGTACCAGGATGAATCCACAAAGGTATCCATGGTGTCTGTTTCACGACGCGCCGCTTTGCCGCAGCTTGGGCAATCGACGTTTAAGAATTTTTCATGTTTGTTAAGTGGATTGCCGCTACCGTCGGGCACGCAATCTTCGGGCAATACCACCGGTAAATCTTTTTCAGGCACCGGTACATCACCGCATGATGGGCAGTGGATGATAGGAATCGGTGTGCCCCAATATCGCTGGCGCGAAATACCCCAGTCGCGCAAGCGATAGGTAATTTTTTTCTCGCCTAAACTTTTAGCAGACAGATCAGCCGCGACAGCATTCACAGCGTCGGGATAATTCAAGCCATCGTACTTACCGGAATTAACGCAGCGACCTTGTTCTTTGTCGGCATACCACTCTTGCCAGGCATCGTCGCTATAGGTTTTACCTTCAACACCAATTACGGCTTGAATTGGTAAGTGATATTTTTTAGCGAAAGCGAAATCACGTTCATCATGCGCGGGTACACCCATCACTGCACCATCGCCATACGTAATAAGAACGTAGTTACCAACCCAGACATCAATCGCTTTACCGGTTAGTGGATGCGTGACAGTCAGTCCTGTAGGCATACCTTTCTTTTCCATCGTGGCCATGTCGGCTTCAATCACGCTACCTTGCTTGCACTCGGTAATGAAGGCCGCTAACGCAGGATTCGATTGAGCAGCATGGGTTGCTAGTGCGTGTTCAGGTGCAACGGCACAGAAAGTCACGCCCATGATGGTATCGGGGCGGGTGGTAAACACCCACATTTTTCCATCGCTGATTAATTCACCCGCAGCGTTTTTTATTTGATGAGGAAAAGCGAAACGAACGCCGGTTGATTTGCCAATCCAGTTCGCTTGCATGATGCGCACACGCTCTGGCCAACCGGGCAATTTATTTTCTACGTGATCTAAGAGTTCTTCGGCATAGTCGGTAATGCGCGCGTAGTACATAGGAATTTCGCGCTTTTCAATCACTGCGCCTGAACGCCATCCGCGTCCATCAATCACTTGTTCATTCGCGAGCACGGTTTGATCGATAGGATCCCAATTCACGGTGCCGGTTTTTTTGTAGACGATGCCTTTTTCTAGCATCTTCAAAAACATCCACTGATTCCATTTGTAGTAGTCGGGGCTGCAGGCAGTCATTTCACGCGACCAGTCAATCGCCAGGCCCATGGCCCGCATCTGCACCTTCATGTAATCAATATTTGCGTAGGTCCATTGCGCTGGCGGTACGCCATTGGCCATCGCTGCATTTTCAGCGGGCATACCAAACGCATCCCAACCCATAGGCATTAATACGTTGTAGCCGCTCATGCGCAGCTGACGTGCCATCACATCATTGATGGTGTA
>JBEGSP010000175.1:0-4476 GCA_041179845.1 Pseudomonadota bacterium | reverse complement strand
TTTATTCGTACTAGCATTGCGAGGTTTAGGTACGGCGCGTACTGGTGCGTATTTTTCAACTGCACCTTTTATTGGCGCTGCATTGGCGTTAATGATGGGAGATTCAACCGGCCCATTTTTTTGGGCTGCCAGTGCGCTGATGTGCGTAGGTGTTTGGTTGCATCTAACGGAAACGCATGAGCACGATCACGTGCATGAGCCGCTGGAACATGAACACTCGCATAGCCACGATGAACATCATCAGCATGAGCATGATTTCGACTGGGATAATAGCGAACCACATTCGCACTTTCACCGTCACACGGCGATCAGGCACAAGCATCCTCATTTTCCTGATATTCATCACCAACACACCCATTGAATTTTTTCGGTGTATCTGCTGCGCGAAAAAATTAACGTAGTTGATCTGCCAAAAAATCCATCAACACTCTGACTCTATGCGGTACCTGACGATTACTGGGCAACATCGCATAAATACCTAGCTCGGGCAAAGGAAATTCGTTCAGGATGGTGACCACTTTGCCTGATTGCAGCGATCGCTCAATGATGAAATCTGGCTGCAGCGCAATGCCTAATCCTCGTTCCACTGCATCGTTCAGCGCCTCACCATTATTTGAATGAATACGTGGCCGAATAGGATAAGCGGTTAACACGCCATCGACTTCAAATGACCAGGTTTGTTTTGATTCGGCGGTGGTGGTGTAGCTAAGACATTCATGATGGATCAGCTCAGAGGGATGACGTGGCGTGCCATGCTCAGCTAGATAACCCGGCGATGCGACGGCTTCTAGTTGGCTAGATCCAAGACGGCGTGCGATTTCGGTGGCCCCGAGTCGCGATGTGATTCGAACCGAAAGATCGATCGCTTCTTCGATTAAATTCACTCGTCGGTCGGTGTAATCCATATCCAACTGCACCTCGGGATAGCGACGTGCAAAATCCAGCAATATCGGCGCCACCCGCATCAAACCATAGGTCAGCGGCAAGCTGATGCGTATCATTCCGCGCGGAGTCTGCCGTTCCTCAGCGACTCCAGTCTCTGCGGCCTCGACTAAATTAAGGATTACACGACACTTCTCAAGGTAGGCGGCACCGGCCGAGGTCAACATCAGTCGACGAGTACTGCGCACCATGAGCTTGATACCTAAGTGCTGCTCAAGCGCGGCAATCTGACGCGTAACGGCGGAGCGCGCCAAACCCATTTGCTGGGCAACAGCAGAAAAACTGCTGAGCTCAGCAACGCGAACAAATAAATGCATGGCCTGGAGTCTATCCATTGTTGCTCCAAATAGAATAAATATTTGCTGATTGTCCCCTATTTAACATCAACCGAACAGTCTACAGTCACGTCTCTTGAGCAAGACTTATCGCAAAACGAGCAGCTCCAAAAAAGTAGTCGCAAAAGTATCGAAATGAAAACTCATCTACCCACCTTGTTTGTTCCGCATGGCGCGCCTACCTTCGCGCTTCGACCCGGTGCGGCGGGCGCGGCGATGACAGAAGCCGCCAGACACCTACCGCGACCGCGCGCGATCGTCATCATCAGTCCGCACTGGGATACTGAAATAGTGACAGTCGGTCATGCAGAGCGACTCTCAACCATTCATGATTTTTATGGCTTCCCGCAGGAGCTGTATCAACTGAACTATCCCGCTACCGGTTGCCCTGAGGGCGCACATGAAGTTGCAGCCGCTATTGCGGCGGCCGGCCTGCCCGTACGCGAAGTCATTGCTGATGGGTTGGACCATGGCGCATGGGTACCGTTGCGACTGATGTATCCGGAAGCTGATGTTCCGGTGATACCGGTGTCATTGCAGAGTCATGCAGGTGTGGCACAAGCGTATAAATTGGGTCAGGCATTAGCACCACTAGTTGATAAAAATTTTCTGATCATTGGATCGGGAAATATCACGCATAACCTGCGCGACTATATGATCGCGCGACAAAATGGCGGACAGACACCGAGCTATGTGCGCGATTTTCCAGAATGGATAGCAACTCATTTGCAGGATGGCGATATCGATTCATTGATGCATTACCGCGAACAAGCGCCCGAGGCTGTGAATGCCCATCCTACCGATGAACATCTCATGCCTTTGTATGTCGCATTGGGTGCTGCTGGCGACGGCGCTGATGTTCAACGCTTCCATGCAGGCATTAGCGACTATGTACTTGCGATGGATGCGTATGCATTCTCACCTAAGCACTAATCTCTGAGGACTCTATGTCAGATTCAAGACATTACACCAGCACAGCAAAGACACTACATTGGCTGATATCGCTGATGATTTTTTGTTTGCTGATACTTGGTTTTTACATGAGCGATCTGCCGCTCTCACCTGACAAACTAAAATTTTACTCATGGCATAAATGGGCAGGCGTAACTGTGTTTCTTTTAGTGAGTGTCCGACTTGGCTGGCGCATCACTCATACGCCACCTGCTATGCCTGAACAAATGCCTCAGCTACAGAAGGTGGCAGCGACTATTTTTCATTTTGCTCTCTATGCACTCATGTTTTTAATTCCTTTATCCGGCTGGCTGATGAGTTCGGCGAAGGGATTTCAAACGGTCTGGTTTGGTATTTTTCCTATTCCTGATTTACTAGCCAAAGACAAAGTGGTCGGCGACGCACTAAAAGAAGTCCATGAGGCGCTTAATTTGCTACTCATCGGCATACTCATCGTTCATATTCTTGCGGCACTTAAACACCATTTCATCGACAAAGATGATGTACTTAAACAAATGCTTCCATCACGCAGGCAAGTAGCACCCGAAGAAATTAATCAGTAATTTACAGTAAGAAAAATAGCATCACCCCAGTAACAAAACTCATCTCAATTAACAACAAGGAGAATCCCCATGATCACCATGAAAAAACTTTTTACAGCATTTGTTTTAGTCAGCGCCGCTTCATCGAATGCCCTTGCAGCCGCCGATAGCTACGCCATTGATAACTCGCACACCTTCCCACGTTTTTCGTATAGCCACCTAGGCTACTCGACACAACTATCGCGCTTTAACAAAACGACGGGTAAGGTCATGTTTGATAAAGCAGCCAAAACAGGTCAGGTAGATATCACCATCGAAACAACCTCTGTTGATACAGGCTCAGCGCTGTTTAACGAGCACATTCAAGCTGAAGATTTTTTAAACACAGCCAAATTCCCAACGGCGACTTTCAAATCAACTAAAGTCATTTTTAGTGGCGACAAGCCTACTGAAATTCAAGGTAATTTGACCTTGAAGGGCGTTACCAAACCTGTGACTTTGACAGTGACATCCTTCCAAGCAATGCCCCATCCGATAGCAAAGAAAGATGCGATTGGCGCGAACGCGTTTACGACAATCAAACGTACAGAGTTCGGCATGGGCAAATATGCGCCTAATGTCGGTGACGAAGTAAGAATCGATATCGCGATTGAAGCGTTCAAAGAGTAATTCACAAGTAATTCATCGGGCTGCTTGAAAAGGTGTCTCGACAAAAAAGCCCGTTTGCGTGAGCACTCGGGCTTTTTTGTTGCCGACTTAACCTATAGCGTAGGCTCTGGTTAAGGCATCACTTTTTTTATCGCATGAATTAAATGGTCTACGTAATCTTCAGCAGCACCTTCATTAATAACTCCTGCTCGCTGAAGTTTAGCGAATACACGCTCATTCGCTTCACACAGCATGACACGGATGCCACGAAGCCGTAATTTCTGCATCACCTCTTCCAAAACCTGTATGCCGGTGATATCCATAAAAGGAACACGGCGCAAACGAATAATTAAAATTTTAGGATCAGCTTGCGTTTGAACTAGAGCTCGCTCAAAATTTTCTACTGCCCCAAAAAACATAGGTCCCGCGATTTCATAAACTAACAAATCGGTGGGCAAATGTTCGATACCATGTCGCGCTAATTCAGTATGAAGTTCAGTTTCATCGACGGGAAGTGTTTCAACCGCATCCGACATACGGCGAAGAAAATGGAGTATCGCTAAAATCATACCCACATTAACTGCCACCACCAGATCAGCAAAGACGGTCAACACAAAGGTAATGACTAAAATTAAACGATCTGCAATAGGTGCAGTTCTAAGTAAATGCGCAAAATGTTTTACCTCACTCATATTCCACGCCACCACAAATAAAATTGCTGCCAACACAGCGAGTGGAATATCAGATGCCAGCGGCGCTAAAAACAGCAGCACCGCAATCAATGTGAACGCATGCATGATGCCCGCTAGTGGACTCGTCGCACCATTACGAATATTCGTCGCCGTACGTGCTATCGCACCTGTCGCAGCGAATCCACCAAAAAAAGGGGCGGCAATATTGGCTAGTCCTTGCCCGATTAATTCCTGATTTGAATCATGTTTAGTGCCGGCCATACCATCCGCGACAACCGCAGAGAGTAAAGCTTCGATAGCACCCAGCATGGCGATCGTAAATGCTGGCCCAATCAGCGTGATGATTTGTGGTACTGACATCTCGGG
>JBEGSP010000174.1:0-3582 GCA_041179845.1 Pseudomonadota bacterium | reverse complement strand
GATGTGCAAGCAAAAAAACCCGATCCCGAAGCGTATCTATTAGCATTGCAGCGCTTGAGCCTGAGCGCTGATGATTGCTACGTTATTGAAGATTCTCGCAATGGCTTATTAGCCGCCGGTGGCGCTGGTTTGCCCGTGGCGATTGTGCGCAGTGAGTTTTTTGCGGATGAATCGTTTGAGGGCGCAGCAGTGGTGGTGGATGAGTTGACGGAGTTGGTGCTTTAAGTACTCTGGCAATTCGCCCTTTAAGTCCTTAGCTTCTCTTTGTTACGAACCAAGACCAATGAGTTTGGCCTCGCATTTCGAGCACGTGTCGATGATGCCTTTGGCCTAAAAAATCACCCATTTCCACCCAATTTACGATTATTTGACTTATAAATGGGTGTTAATGGGTGTGCTATTGGTCAATTGTCTGGCCCTTCCAATCTTTGATTAAGCTGATGCTGATAATTCATCATCAAGTCACCTAAATACTCCCAAAAGCTTTCTGAGTTTACGGTTTCCTTAACGGTCGCCATTGGGAGAAATCGACTCATCTCATGACGAAAATCTTTTGCCGTCGTTGGATCGTTTTTTAAGGACACAGTACGCTCTGCAAAGGCTTTCAAATAAGCTTCACTCTTTGCTTGATGATCGTTCAGTTTGTTTTTGATTAGATCAAGTGCGGGCTTAATTTGTAATTGATGTAGCCAAGCGATATCCCACAAATCACGATTTTTGAGCCGGTTTGGTCGCAGCGCAAAAGCCACTAATTTGTCAGCAAAAATCTCTTCGCGTGACTGAGCCTTCAAGATCAGGCTGCTTGTACCCATTTCAACTCCGTAGGCATTCAGTAAAGCCATCGGACGAGGTTGATAACTAGGAATGGCACATACGTCGATATTAATGCGTTGAGCGGGGAGATCTTTTCGTCCCAATCGTGTTTGAATTTTTATCTTCCATGTGTCGACATTGCCTTCTTCTCGCACTGGATCAGTAACGTTTATTTCCAATCCATATTTCGCTTTAAGACTTTCTATCAGCGCGCTACTCATAGTCGCGAGTTGATCGCGCGTGAAGTCTGCGCCGCCCGTAAAATCTAAATCTTCGCTCAGACGATTAGAGCCATAGCATGCGCGAAGACATGTTCCGCCAATGAATGTCAGTTGAGAGAGTAGCCCGGCTTCGCTGAGTATGCGCAGAATGTCGTGGTGTAGAAGCTCTTTTTCAACAACGACACGTAACGGTGCCAAGTCGCGTGTATTGTTAATTGCGTCTTCGACCAATTGATCAAATAAACTCATCGGCTACTTCCCTATCAATCAAGTCAAGATTTCTGTGCGTGGCGCGCATATCTCTGAGAGCTTGTGCAACACTGGCACGCCAACAACGTGCTCTGGGGTCGTAGACAAGATGCCCGACTAAGTCGTTGGGTAGTTGGCGAGTTTTGACAAACTCTATGCTTCCCCATGAGCCGCAGTCAATGATGCTAGATCGCCCAGAGGACATGACCATGATGCGATTAATGGGTATTTGTGAGATTACGCCTGCATCGCTTAAAACGGTTTCCAGACTCAGGTAGTTCAGCGCAAGTGGGCGCAGTTTTGAGACGGCATGCAGCAAAACTAACCCACGATCGGGCTTGGCTTTTTCGTAGAGATATAAGCCTCGGCAAATTTTTGTGAAGTGGCCTTCTCGAGCCGCCCTGCTCAGCAGCGTATTGAAAGCGGTTGCCGAATGATCAGGAAGGATGGAGCGCAAATCGTTAGGCGTGAACAAACAGGCCTGCGGACTGGCCAATTCACTCACGACATCCATTAATTGCCGGATAGGCTGCATGATTAACTCATCGGAAAATGTCACTTAGTGTAACTTTCCGGTGAGTTATGTCAAGACATTTGGTGTTTTTGGGGGGGGATTAGGCATTTGAGTCATTGATAACTATAAATAAGCACGTTATCAATACTAAAGTTAAGGTGTATTTAAATAGATAATCTGCCTCAAGCTGTGCCGGGAATGAGTGAGCTGCAATTGTGGTCGTATCGGCCAGATATGGATGGCAAATCTACTATGGTTGATCCGTTATCGCTCTGGATTAGCTTTAAAGAAGATGTCGATCCCAGAATTCAAATGGCGCTTGACGAAATGATGAGGGAGATCGTTTGGTAAGGAACCTGATATGCCTGCAGATAACGAGAAACAAATGCCTAAGGCGGTCTGGATTGATCTAGATAATGCCCCTGTTATGCAAACTAAACCGTCAACACAAAAATTTTAGAGATAAGTCATTGTCGACGGGCAAGTTGGTATCTCCCTAATCTTCCTTCTTCTTCAGCAGCTTTCTAATCGTAGCGTTAGTCAGTTGCATCGCCAGTGCTTGTTGACGTACTTGCACTGCTTCAAAAATAGCAGGATGAATAACATCCAGCTTTCTAAAATCAGGTGCTTTCTTGGGTAGCTTGGCTGCGCGTGTGTAATACACGCAGTTCTGTCGATACACCGGATCAATTGTCTTATCGCTCCAGTAGTGTTCTTTAAACCGAAGATTCGGTACAAACCCTTCTTTGTAAAACAGTGCAGCCCAATGTGATTGCCACTGATAGTTAAATTCAGGATGATTACCTTGATACGGCACTCCTGAACTAAACAAGACTTCGTCGGCGCTATTGCAAATATCGCCGATCATTTCTTCGCCGCGCGAGGCGTTGAGTTCATGCACATACTCGACGCAAATCAGCAGATCAGATTTTCTGGGGAGATTAACTTTTACCTTGGCCAGATCCATGTCTTTGAATTCGGTAGGATCAATACATAAAGGCATTTCGATAGCATCGCGCGTGTCGATGCCAACGATCATGCTGCTACCTAAATCTTTGGCGGCTGCTAGCCAAGCCCCTTCGCGACAAGCGAATTGTGCAACGTAGTTAAATGCAGGATCTGATTTTGCGCTTTTGTTCTTGCGCTTTGCGAATGTGTACAACGCTTTGAGAATGCCATAGGCGCTGGCGTATTCTGCGTCGAAGGTATGTAGATTGCGTAAGCCCATGGTGTTTTTCCTTATGCCACAAAGCCTTCAGATTGCTGTTCCCACAAGCGGGCGTAGTGTCCGTCTAGCGCTAACAATTCTTGGTGTGAGCCTTGCTCCAGTATGCGCCCGTTTTCCATATACACAATGCGATCCATGGCGGTTAGTGTGGATAAGCGATGCGCGATGGCGATGACGGTACGGCCACGAATGACTTCAGCGATGGCTTCGGTGATTTGGTGTTCGGTGTGTGAGTCGAGTGATGAGGTGGCCTCATCCATCACCAGTATCGGTGCATCTTTTAGCAATGCGCGTGCAATCGCAATACGTTGACGTTCGCCGCCTGATAAATGCGTGCCGCGCTCACCGACGATGGCTTCTAAGCCGTGCTCGCGCTCGCGTATAAATTCATCGCACTTGGCTTGCTTGAGCACTTGGTGCAAACGCTGTTCACTAATATCGCCTGAGGCATAGGTTATGTTTGCTCGCAGCGAGCGATGAAACATGGTGGATTCTTGCGGAATTTCTGCAATGGATAAATTCAAGCTGGCTAACGAGACAGTAGAGATATCTTGTCC
>JBEGSP010000173.1:0-7108 GCA_041179845.1 Pseudomonadota bacterium | reverse complement strand
ACGAATAGTCGCACTCCCGCACCTTCGAAGAAGGCGATTCCCCATCCATCTTTGTGTTCGTCTGTGCCGCCGCCTCGTGTTGCAAAGCCGGTAAAGCTAAACACGATGTCGGTGGGAGTATTGCAATTCATGCCCAGCAGTTGGCACATGATAGGGCTCGACTAAGAGTGAATTTGTGTCAACGTTAACACGAAAATTAACTTGCCTTTCAGTGATTGCCAGCAGCGGGTAAATGTAGACTGCACCGCCAAAGCTCATGACCTGAGGCGAGATATTTTTCTTCAAAAGGTGTCAAGGGATTAGAGCTAGGCAAAAAATTTTCGCACTGCGCAGAGATGCCGCTCATCAGCGTCACGGCAGCAGCAAATTCTTCTACATAGATTTTCCAATTACTTCGGCATTCAATAAAACCACCGAGTGCGAGCAGTGTTGGAAAAACTGGATGCGCATGCCAGCGTCGCGCTAGATGATGTTTTTTCGGCCAGGGGTTGGGATAGAGTAGGTAGTGGTGCGAAGGATAAATCGCAGCCTCATGCAGTAATCGCCAGAAATCAACGACATCGGCTCGCACAGTGATGAAGTTATTCGGGCTATCTCCTGACCACTCCACCTGGCGCGATAATCTATCGGATGACTGATCAATGCCGATCACAAAATGATCGGGATGCAGAGTGGCGAGTCGTCGAGTGGATAAACCTACACCACATCCTGCATCAATGATGATGTGTGATTTATGGGTATCTCGCCATGCGCGTAAGGCGGTGTTAAACGCCAGACGACTACTCGGTGCGATGGGCTTGAGATAATCAGACGCTGCACGGCGTTGAATCAGGTCGTGCAGCTGGTCGTGAATGCCCGTTTGATTGCTGGTAATAAAACGAGAGTTACTGTGCATTCACGTGCTGGCTATCGTTTGTTTATCGCTTAGTGCAGTACGACAGGTTGAGCCATGAGCGAGCCATAGCTATCCAAAAATTCATCAAACTCTTCCATGCTGGGCGCGGTAGCAATTAACTCGCGCACATGTTGTCTGAAGGTTTCGGCGAGAGGGCCTGCAATGAAGATTTCGCGTTGTGCTGGCTTGTCGAGAATTTCATAACCACCGAAGCGCATGGCTTCTTGTTCTGCCTCGGCACCAAACTCAAGCACGCTGTACTGCTCGCTGTTATAGATCAGGTTCATGCCGGCTCCTTGGAGTAAGTGCTATATGATCCAAAATGGTGCTGTTACACGATTTTTCAAGAGGTACAGCAATTCGCATGCCAAAATTAATTTATAGCCCCGCAGTCAAGATCAACACCTAAGTTCAGCCTACCCGAATATTGATCTTCCTGCAAAAAATCTCGGATCGATGTGAGATGCAGAGGGTTGGCCAAACTTAAAAATACCAGATCGGGTTTTTCTTTGAGCGCACGATTGAGCATCACGCGCATCGTTAAGTTACCGCTACAGCAGGGGCAGCCAGGTGCCATGCGTACGACTTTGATAGATGCCAGAGAGTCAAGGGGAGCGTTACTAACGGAGCCGCCCTCCAGCAAGGCCATGGTGAATAGCGCGGGATTGATCTGAGTTTTAATCGCGTCTTCGCGTTGACTCTGATTCGCTCCGTAAACTAAACGTAGTGTGGTCATCCAGTTTTCTTTGCTGCTTTGTTTGATTCCACGCCCAATTGCTTAAGCTTGCGATACAAATGGGTGCGCTCTAGTCCGGTACGCTCTGCTACACGCGTCATACTGCCGCCTTCGCGTTTTAGGTGATGCTCGAAGTACGCGCGTTCAAATGCATCGCGGGCTTCACGCAGAGGCAGTTCAAAGGAAACGCGGAATTCAGTATCAGGCGGCAAATACTGATTGCCTGTAGTTAAGGTAGGTGAGTAAGTATGACCATTGAAAGAATGCGGTGCGGCAGGGATCGCTGTTTTATCGGGTATCGAAGTTGAACGGCCATTGGTTGAAACCATGGTCCCGCGTGCGGTTTCTGGAGCAGACGACAAACCTTGCTGCACTGTGCGTAGAAGTTTTTGCAGCGAGATAGGTTTTTCAAGAAAATTAATCGCACCGATGCGGGTGGCTTCAACGGCGGTATCAATGGTGGCATGACCCGACATCATAATCACGGGCATGGTCAGCAGACCATCGCGTTGCCACTCCTTGAGGAGCGTGACGCCATCGATGTCAGGCATCCATATATCCAGCAGAACGAGGTCGGGCGAGCTCGAGAGTCGAAGATCTCGAGCCTGATTAGCATCTTCGGCCGTAGTCACGACGTGACCCTCGTCACCTAGTATTTCCGAGAGCAATTCCCGGATTCCCATTTCATCATCAACTACCAGAATGTTCGCCATTGCCGCCTCTTTTTCTCAATCCGATGGACTCGTACGGAAATTGTATTTTTTGCAATTAATAATGTCAAATGATTAAATACTTGCGAGCCTAAGTAAAAGTATGGAAACCCGAGCTCCAGGCCCATCTTTTCTGTTTTGCAGTTCAATCCGGCCACCGTGTTCTTCCACAATTTTCTTGACCACAGGCAATCCCAAGCCCGTACCTCGGGGTTTTGAGGTCACATAGGGCTCAAACGCTCTGGCCATGACTTTGGAATCAAAACCCGGGCCGTTATCGGTAATGCTTAAGCTAACGGCGATGCGGGTGGCGCCATCGGCATCGCTATAGCGTATCGACTCGGTACGCACATCGATGTGCGGCGTACGTTCGCCGTTTAATTCACTGGTGGCGTCCTGAGCGTTTTGTAATAAGTTGTGCACCACTTGCCGTAGCTGGGTTGCATCGCCCATGATCTTGGGCAGATCGACATCTAAGTGTGTGATTAATTGGTCGTTACTGCGCATGCCACCATACAGATCAAGAATTTCTGTAATCAAGTGATTCAGTTCTAAGGGTTTAAGAACAGGCGGCGGTGTTTTTGCATAATCACGAAAGTTATCGACCATCTGCTGCATAGCGACGACTTGATTCACTATCGTATTCGTACCTCGCTCAAGTAAAGCGGCATCATCGCCACTAAGCTTGGTTTGAAGTTTCATCATGAGACGTTCAGCAGACAGCTGAATCGGCGTCAGCGGATTTTTAATTTCATGAGCGAGACGCCTTGCTACTTCAGCCCATGCAGTTGAACGCTGCCCTGAAATTAGATCAGAAATATCATCGAATACCACCACATGGCCGAGTCCTGTACCTACC
This sequence comes from Pseudomonadota bacterium, assembly GCA_041179845.1. Classification (GTDB taxonomy): domain Bacteria; phylum Pseudomonadota; class Gammaproteobacteria; order Burkholderiales; family Burkholderiaceae_D; genus Pernthalerella. The sequence continues at coordinate 3,908 of JBEGSP010000173.1, read as the reverse complement.
GGTAGTCGTGCACCGCGAGCCAGCAGCGTGATTTCCGTGTCTACTTTTTGACCGATTAGACGACGTGGAATTTCAATTTGCTGCTGCCATTGCTGTATCAGCGGATCGCCATCACTCATCGCCGCATGTGCACTTTGCCCAGAGAAGGCCTCTACGATTGGCGCACTAAATGCTGCGAGGGTGTCGATACTGGCGAATGAAAGACCGAGATAGGGCCATAAATTTTGATACAGAATTTTTTCAGCCGATGCATTAAATGTCACGAAGCGAAGTTGATCATCCAACACCATCACACCAGCTGACATATTGGCCAACACAGATTCGAGATAGGCCTTGGCGTCTTCAACTTCTTTGCGATTGCGCTCAACGGTTTCGCGTGCGTCGGCCAGCTGAGAAGTCATGATGTTGAATGATTTAGTCAACGTGCCCAATTCATCTGAGCTGGCTGCTATTGGGCGTGGCGAGAGATCGCCTTCTGCTACAGCTTTCGTACCCTCGGCTAGTAATAGCAAAGGTTTTGCTAAATCAGTTGCTAAAAGAAATGCGCTCACCATCGCTGCAAAAATAGCTAGTAACAATGTGAGTGTGAGTGTGATCAGATAAAAATTTCGTAAGCCAGCGCGCGCCAAAGATCGCTCTTGATATTCACCATAGGCGATGCGCAACGCTTCTGCGTTTGCACTTAATTGTTCAGGTACAGCTTGTGTGACCTGCAGATAGCGCGGCTGGCTATTAAGTGACATCAATGAGCCATCACCTCGGATCGTGACCAACACGCGTAGTCGCAAGCCGCCCTTCGCATTAGTTGATGATGTAGTGGATTCACCATCAGTGGCGCTACTAAGACCTTCATTGCCCCCTTCGATTAATCCATACCCGCCCATCGATTTGGCACGCGAAATCATCGCAGCCGTTGGCATGTCAGGCACAAGATTAGACAAGGCGCTGCTGGTGCTGGCGACTAATTGACCCGTACCAGAAACAACTATTGCTTCATTTAATTGATTGCGTTCAATCGTACGCGCTAACTGCGCTGCCAACATAGAGTCCGGCATTTCAGACAGTTCGGAAGCAACAGCGCGTGCTTTCAAACGCAAATCTTTGAGTGAGGCATCGAGTGCGCTGCGACCTAGCGTGAGACCAGACTCAAGAGCGGTTTCAACTTTCACGTTAAACCATGATTCAATTGATCGCGACACAAATTGCACCGAAACTAAATAAATCACCAAGCCCGGTAAAACACCTATCAAGGTAAACATCAGCACCAGCCGCGTCATCAAGCGCGAACCAAAACGTTTGCGACGATAGCGACTAATTAAGCGAGCAAGCAGAAATAACACCAACACAAACAATGCTGTGCCTACCAGTACGTTGGCACCCACTATCCATGAGTAATAAGAATCAAATAATCGTGTGTTGTCGCTGACAGTCGCTAACAGAAACAGCAGCATGCTGACCGTCATGGCGGCAGCGATTAAAAGATAACGAAGTGCGCGCGTCACTTAGCCTCGGCCTTGTAGTTAAAGCGCGTCCAACCCGACGACATTTTCCAATCACCACTACCTAATGCCGTCACTTGTATGGTCTTGGGAAGTTGAGAAACATCTAGACCAAATTGAATAGCAACGGTGTAGTTGGCGTCAGCTTTCAGTGCGTTAGGTTCTGCAACTAGCCAACGTCCCGGGTGACGCAGCAAAGCCAGTACGTCATCCAGTTGTGCGAAGCTTCGATACAGATTGCCGTCAACGGATGCGCGATACTGACGCGTGAGTACGTTGTATGAAATACGTATGTTACGGCTGGATTTAATGGCGACATCGTCAAGCCAATACCAACGAGACCTAGAGACTTCAAGCTGAAGTTTGAAATGCAGAGGAATACCGCGCGATAACGCATCTTCTAACGCGTGCGTAAGCTCGACAGAAAAATTACTGGATAGCGAATAGCCTTCGTCGGTCGCTGAAAGAGTGGCATCGACAAACTCAATACCTTCCGCAGCCACGGCGGGTGCCGCGGTAATCAAACACAGCGCTCCTAGCCAGAAACCCAAAAGCAGTTTTTGGATCCCAATCCAGAGAACGCTTAGTGTGTGACGTTGATGTTTAGGTGGCACTAGCCTGAAAAATCCCACGTATTCTTACCTTGCCCAGATGTGCCAGAGAGGGTGCGATCGCAGAGTGGTAAAAAAACCACGCTCCAAGCAACTCGGCGATAGTATCAAAACAAGGGCTTTTGGAGTAGCGCGTAAAACAATCCGTCATGATCATCGCCATCGGCGGATCTTGGGACAAGCTTCCCTGGGGTGGGCAGGCGCACACAGGAGTGACGTTGGCAGAAGGCCTCAGCCTGTAACTCGGACTCCTCAGGCCAGACCGAGCAGGTAACAAACAGCATCAACCCACCTGGCCGCAGCATGCTCCACAAGTTATCCAAAATGGCGGAGCCTAACTTAGCCAAGGAACGGGCATCTTCTGGTCGCCTAAGCCAGCGTATATCCGGATGGCGCCGCACTATGCCCGAAGCCGTGCAGGGCACATCGGCCAAAATTCGATCAAACGCCTGTCCATCCCACCAATCCTTGCGGCGCGCATCGCCACAACGCAGCTCGGCTTTGAAACCCAGTCGATCAAGATTGTCCGCTACGCGGGCTAACCGAGATTCATCATTGTCCAACGCCACCAATGAAATATCGTCTGTTTCAAGCATGTGCAGGCTCTTGCCTCCGGGTGCGGCGCAGGCATCTAAGACCCGCATACCCGGCTCAAGCTGTATCAAAGGTGCGGCCAACTGCGCTGCGGCATCTTGCACAGAGACTCGTCCTTGCAGAAAGCCTGGAATGTCAGAGACGGGCGTTGGCTGCGTCAGGCGCACTGCCCAGGGCCCCAATTGCGTCGCTGCTATCTGGTGCTGAGTAAGTAGTTCAAGATAGTCTTCAACACTACCTTGACGGCGATTCACTCGCAATGTGAGTGGCGGGCGAGTATTGCCTGCTTGCAGAATATCTTCCCATTGATTCGGCCAATCTGTGCGCAGCTTATCTATCCACCATTGCGGATAATTCCACTGCGCTTCTTCAGAGGCAGTCGCGGTGCGTAACAAACGATCGCGTTCACGTAAAAAACGTCGCAAGACAGCATTCACCACGCCTTTAGCGCGCGAAAGCTCACGGTCTGCGGCGCATGCGGAAACAGCTTGATCAACCACAGTGTGCTCAGCATACGGTTTGCTGGCATCTGCTAATAATCCCAGACTAATTCTTAAGAGCGAGCCGAGACGTTCTTGCTGAGGTGGTGTATCTAACAGCAAATCCATCAATTCAGAACTCAGACCCCAACTTCGCATGCTGCGATAACTGATGTCTTGAATCGCGCCGCGTGCCGAGGGCGGTGCACGTAAACTATCAAAGGTGCTATTCAGCGCTGCAGGGAGTGAGGTCCCTGCGCTCACCATAGTGAGTGCACGAGCAGCGCCATCAAGGGCGAAGGCTAAGGAATCCGTGGCGATCTTCACTGCACCACCGTGTTGCTGAGTTGGTCTAGCCACGTGCTCACATCATCAAATACAGCGTTGGCATCCAGCTCGTTGAAGAGCTCGTGATACAGATTTTCATACGTATGCAATCGCAAATAGTTCTCTGTACTGGCCTCGGCAAATCGTAAGCTGCCGGTTGAATCAACCAGCTTGTCTTGTCCCGCTACTAGCAACAGCGTAGGTAGGTCAAGTGAGCTTGCGTGAGAAAAAACATCGTGCATGGTGATGAGCATGGAGTTGAGTAATCGTGCACTGATACGATCGTGTACCAATACGTCGTTGCAATACGATGTAACGACGTCAGGATCGTGCGACAAATACGTGGTTTTTAATCCGTTCGACAGAGTGAGCGCTGGCGCAATCGAGCTTAGTACTTT
>JBEGSP010000172.1:0-11560 GCA_041179845.1 Pseudomonadota bacterium | reverse complement strand
AATTTGAAAACGTTCCTGCAGAAAGTTTATCTACCTTAGCTGCACACACCTTTGTAGCGCCGACCGCAGCGTGTGTCTCAATTGCGCAAGATAGATTGGCTGAGAAAAAATTTTTCATTGAGTGTGCGCAAGCCTCAGGTGTTCTGCCGGCACCGCATCAACGTATTGCTACAGCAGCAGACATCGATGCACTTCTTGACTCGCTGTTTCCGGGAATTTTAAAAACCGTTCGCCTTGGCTATGACGGCAAAGGGCAGGTACGTGTTACATCCAAAGAAGACGTGCGCATTGCTTTTGAGCGCATGAATCATGTCGAATGCGTTTTGGAAAAAATGCTGCCGCTGGCCTACGAAGTGTCGGTGTTAGCCGCACGGGGTGCCGATGGTGAAGCAATGGTGTATCCCATCGCTGAGAATGTGCATCGTGATGGCATACTTTTTACTACGACCGTTCCAGGCCCGAATGTGAGTGATGATTGTGCTAAACGTGCGCAAGCGGCGGCACTGGAAATCATTCATCGCCTGGGGTACGTCGGTGTCTTGTGCATAGAATTTTTTGTGCTGAATGATGGTTCTTTAGTGGTGAATGAAATGGCACCGCGTCCACACAATAGCGGTCACTACACCATGGATGCCTGCATTACTAGTCAGTTTGCACAGCAAGTCAGAGCGATGGCGCGACTGCCTTTAGGGGATGCGCGTCAGCATTCTCCTGCCGTGATGCTGAATCTGCTGGGTGATCTTTGGTTTGCAAATAATGCGCAGCATCCCATTGAACCTGCATGGGATAAATTATTAGCGCTCAAAGGTGCTAATCTTCATTTGTATGGCAAAGATGATCCGCGTCCCGGTCGCAAAATGGGTCACGTAACGTTTGTTGCTGAACATCTCGCAGAGGCGCAGAAACAGTGTCTCGCTGCGTGTCTATTACTTGGTATTCAAGCTTGATGCCATGATGCCGGACATTCAAGAAATTCAGCAAGCAGCGTGCTTGCTGGAGCAGGGTAAGTTGGTTGCATTTCCTACTGAGACGGTTTATGGCTTGGGCGCAGATGCTTCGAATCCAGAAGCGATTGCCGCTATCTTTACTGCCAAGGGAAGACCCTCTAATCATCCCATCATTGTTCACGTGGCGCACAACGCTGATTTAACGCGTTGGGCGAGTGCTATTCCTGCCGAAGCCCATTTACTCATCAATGCATTTTGGCCGGGCCCATTAACATTAATTTTGCCTCGTGCGGATAACGTGCCTGCAGCAGTGGCAGGTGGGCAGAATTCAATCGGTTTGCGTTGTCCTTCGCATCCGGTGGCGCGTGCTTTGTTGGCAGAATTTCGTCACGGTCAAGGTGGCATTGCTGCGCCATCCGCGAATCGTTTTGGTCATGTGAGCCCTACGACAGCGCAGCATGTGTTGGATGAATTTGGGCAGTCCACCAACAACCCGATTGCTTGTGTGTTGGATGGTGGACAAAGCGATGTTGGTATTGAATCGACGATTGTGGATTTGACGCGATTAGAGACAGTAGGGCCTGTTGTTTTACGACCGGGTCAGATCAGCGTCACGCAATTGACGCAGTGTTTGGGGCGTATGCCTAGACTACCTTCATCATCGGATGCAGCAGCGCCGCGTGTATCCGGCAGTCTCGAAGCGCATTACGCACCGAACACACCGCTAGTGTTGATTGATAGTGTAGAGCTGGTACCGCTGTTGCAGCGTTTGGATAATGCGCATATTACTTATGCATTGATGCATTATTCAGGGCATTATTCACCGCTTACTCATGAAAAACAAAAAGCAATGCTTGATCAGCAGATGCCAGACCAAGCAGATGCTTATGCTCATCGCTTGTATTCAAACTTACGATCGTTAGATACGAAGAATGTTGAGTTGATTGTGATTGAGCGTCCACCAACGGGCGATGAGTGGCAGGGTGTTAATGATCGACTGCGTCGTGCAGCGTTTGAGTCAAGCGATGTCGTAGAGCGCTTGCTGAAGCGATGAAAATTAGTTTACTTAAGCGGAGCTAAGCCTTCGATGGTACCAAAGCGGCTGCCATGAAATACCAATGCAGGTTTAGATTCAAACGTACAGCGCTCAACTTCACCGACAAAAATAGTATGATCACCTTCAGAATATTGACTGCGATTGCGACATTCGAACCAAGCAGCAACACCCTGTAATACCGGTAGCCCATTAGGTGATAGATCAAAACTCACACCGTCGAAACGATCGGGCAGTCGACTGGCAAAGCGCTCTGCTAATGATGCTTGATCAGCCGCCAGCACATTGATTACATAATGAGAATTAGAGGTAAACAACGGCATGCTACTAGCTTTATTTGACAAGCTCCACAACACCAGCGGAGGTGTCAGTGATACAGAATTGAACGAACTAATAGTCAATCCGACGAAGCCACCACTGTTATCGCGCGTAGTGATGATAGTGACTCCAGTAGCAAACTGCGACAAGGCACCACGGAAGTGTGCGTCGTTAAATGCTGTTTCTGAAGTGCTCAGTGATAAGTTAGACATAGTGTAAATAGAGTAGTTAAACCAGATTATGCCTAAATTTGCGTTTCTTTGCGGAGTTGTCCCGATTTGACTGAGCTTTACCGCCATCATGATTGAACCTTCCCGACTGCTCGCGATGTTATCTGCGCATGCGCACGAGCATGGTGATCTCTTGTGTCATTGGTTACCTGAGCGATTGATTACCTATCGCCGATTTTGGTCGCGTATTGAACGCGCCTCTGCACGTTTGCAGGGTGAGTGGGGTATAAAACAAGGTCAGACGATTGCCTATGTGGGAGCATCGCATCCCGACATCATTGTTTTGTACGCAGCCTTAGTACGAATTGGTGCTGCGTTCATGCCGTTGGAAGGTATATCTATGCAGGCTGCCATGCCATTCGTGCAGCAGGCCGATATATCGCACGTTGTGGTGGACGATCATACGACGCTAGTCGGTAGGACTACGCATTATTTACCGCAGTTGTTAGCGGACTGGTGTCATTTCGAACCGGAAGTGAATGAAGAAAATCCCTTGCTAAAGTCATTGCTACTGCCTTCCGCATCCGGCTTAATCGACCACCTGAGTCTGAGTGAGTTATGCGTTAAGCTTTCACCTAGAGCGTCATCGCAATGGGTTACGGGTTCAATATTTGATGTTGAATCGCTAACAACTATAGTCTGGCCTTCGTTACGTGATTTACAGACGCTGCATTTTTCAGCGATTGAAAAAACAGCATCAGTCAATCTATCGAATCAACAGGAGTGAATCATGGCAACCGAAATCGCAACCTTGGGTGGTGGATGTTTTTGGTGTTTAGAAGCGGTTTATCAAGAGATGCGCGGTGTTCTTAGCATCGAGTCGGGCTATAGCGGCGGTCAAACAGCTCACCCAGATTACGAGTCGGTTTGCAGCGGTCAGACTGGGCATGCAGAAGTGGTGCGTATAGAATTCGATACTCAGCAAACCAGCTACCGTGAATTACTCGAAGTATTTTTTACGATTCATGATCCGACTACATTAAACCGTCAAGGTAATGATGTTGGTACTCAGTATCGATCAGTGATCTATACGCACAGTGAAGAGCAGATGAGCGTTGCACGTAAGGTGATGGCAGAAATGGCGCATGTGTGGGATGCGCCGATTGTGACTGAATTAGGTGAAGCGCCCGTATTTCATGCCGCTGAGTCGTATCACCAAAACTATTTTGTAAACCATCCGCTGCAATCCTATTGCGCCTTTGTGGTGGCACCAAAGGTCGCTAAATTCAGAAAAGTGTTTACAGATAAATTACGTAAAAAATAGATTCTGTCAGCGTTAGGGTTGCAGGCGCTGACGCGACCACTGCCCATCTAGCTCTAGCGTGTAAACAATACGGTCGTGCAGACGTGAGCGACGTCCCTGCCAAAATTCTATCCAATTAGGTTGTAAACGATAACCACCCCAGTGGGCGGGACGGGGTGGTGGCGTGTCACCGTAATGGGCTTCTGCTTGCGCAAATTTTTCTTCTAAATGCTTGCGACTATCGATAGGTTGACTTTGTGCAGAAGCAATCGCGCCTAATTGACTCTTGATAGGACGTATCTGAAAATACGCGTCGCTATCGGCTTCAGCTACACGCTCTACCGATCCTTCGATGCGTATCTGACGTTCCAGTTCTACCCAATGAAAGGTCAGAGCGGCAAAAGGATGCGCCGCCAGATCGTGCCCTTTTTTACTTTCGTAATTGGTGTACCAGGTAAAGCCGCGTTGATCGAAATCTTTTAACAGCACAATCCGCGAAGAGGGACGGCCGTTGGTACCGATAGTGGCCAAACTCATCGCATTCGGTTCGGGTACTTCAGCGGCTAAGGTTTGTTTAAACCATGTGTCAAATTGGAGTATGGGATCAGCGTTTACTTCGTGTTCAGACAAAGTCGCGTGGCTGTAGTCACGGCGCAAATCAGCAATAGACATACGTTTTTATTCCTGTGAAGTCGATAATTTTTTTCGAGATTGCGCCATTGCTTTACTCGCCGCTAGAGGGATTCCCGCAGCAATGGCCAAGCTAAGGCTCCAGAATACGACAAACATCCCCAGTGCGGCACCTGCAGCACCAAACGCTATTGGCATCATGATGGAACTGGCATTCCCTATAGTCGCACGAATTCCAATCGCTTCAGCACCGCGTCCCGCCGGTGCGATGGTATGTAATAAGGCCAGCACATTCGGCTGACCCGTTCCTAAGGCGAGTCCGAGTACTACGGCGGTGGCGGCGAGTGTGATGGGTGTGTCCATAAAAGGAAACGCCACGTAACAGAGTGCAGCTACACTCAGAGCCACTGTCAGTATTTGCCATTCTCGGAAGCGCTGAACAATACCGGGCATGGCCAAGCGAACTATAAATGTCGCGGCTGCAAAGCTTGCAAGAATCATCCCTATGGTAGAAGCAGAGAAGCCTAGTTGCGATCCATGGACGGGTGTGACGAAGGCAAACATATCCCACGCTGCAGCTAACAAAATGCCGATGATGTAAACACGCCTAAGTTCACGATCACGTAGTAATTGCAGTGGGCTACCCTTACTGTGGTGATGCGTGATGGGTTGCACAGTCACGTGTGAAACTGCACCACCTACAGTCAATGCAAAGGCAGCAAGTGTGAACAAACCGCAGCTTAAATAAGCATATGAGTAGCTGGCATGATCAATCATGAAACCTGCAATCAGCGGTCCGGTAAACGATGAAATCGAAAAGCCTAGCGAGAGTCGACTGTAACTGGCGGTACGCTGATCAGGTGCTGACACCACGCCAACCGCATGTTGAGTGCCGATGAAGATCGCCATAAAGCCAGTACCGATCAGCATAGCGGCGGGATACAGCACGGTTAGGCCGGGAATCGACGCTGCCAGTATGACTCCCGCTGTGGCGAGCAAACAGCCAACCATCAATGGTTTACGCATGCCTATGCGATCAATCACACGTCCCATGGGTACGGCCAGTAGCATGGGAAACAAAGCAAATAGCGCAATCAATGTTCCAACCGTAAATGCGGAAGCATGCAGCGACAGCGCATACAGGGCTGTCGTAACGCGCGCAGCGCCCAGCGCCACATGTGCAGTGACGGCGACGGCGATTAGCCGAAAAAGTGGGGAAGATAAAGACACGGTAAAAAAATCATGAGTGCCGCAGTAAGCGGCTGACTCATTATTATCTGGGAATGTTGCAGTGTAGAGGATACTAGTGTTCGCCGTCCGTTAAAATACTGACATGGCTACTGTACTTCCTTTAATTCCAGCGGATTCCGATGCAATCGATTTTGAACGTCGATTTGGCGGTATTGCGCGCTTGTACGGCGAATCAGCGCTGACCTCCTTTAAACAAGCGCATGTCTGCGTGATCGGTGTGGGTGGCGTGGGTTCGTGGGCGGTTGAGGGTCTAGCCCGTAGCGCAATCGGCAAGATCACTATGATCGATCTCGATCATCTGTCTGAATCGAACGTCAATCGTCAACTACACGCACTCACGGATACCTTGGGTAAAGCCAAAGTTGATGCCTTAGCGGAGCGCATTGCACAGATCAACCCCTATTGCGTGGTGACGCGTGTAGAAGAATTTATCGATCCCGATAATGTAGCAACGCTGATTCCGGTGGGGCAGTTTGATTATGTGATTGATGCTATCGATAATACGCGCGCTAAAACGGCCCTGGTCGTTCATTGCCGGGCGAATCACATTCCATTAGTCACTATAGGTAGTGCTGGTGGACAGGTCGATCCCACACGAATAGCAGTATGTGATTTGTCGCGTACGGAACAAGAACCTTTATTAGCACGCGTGCGCAAGCGCTTGCGTCGCTTACATGGTTTTCCCCGCGGGACCAAAAATAAATTTGGTATTGATGCGGTGTATTCCACCGAACCGGTTCGTCATCCAGAGTTATGTGTAACGGATGACGAAACGACCGAGGAAAGTAATGAGGGTCTTAACGGTCTTAATTGCGCTGGCTACGGCTCAGCGGTTGTTGTTACCGCCAGCTTTGGATTTGTCGCCGCGGGTCTGGTACTACGCAAACTAGCTGAGCAGAGTCATCAGAGTAACCAGAGTAAGTCTACAGTTTCACATTCCGAAGTCTGAGTGCATTCGCAATCACGGATACGGACGATAGGCTCATCGCTGCACTCGCAATCATCGGTGACAACAATAGACCCAGCCAGGGATACAAAGCGCCTGCTGCAATCGGCACACCGACAAAATTGTAGACAAAGGCAAAGAATAAATTTTGTCGAATGTTGCGCATAGTCGCTTGCGAGAGCTGCCGTGCTTTAGCAATGCCACGTAAATCACCTTTGACTAAAACGATGCGCGCACTTTGCATCGCAATATCCGTCCCCGTACCCATCGCAATGCCGACACTGGCCTCGGCTAATGCAGGTGCATCATTAATACCATCGCCAGCCATCGCAACAATGTGCCCTTGTTTTTGCAAAGCTTGCACGTGTTTGAATTTGTCTTCAGGCAGCACATCGGCGTAGATAGAATCAATGCCCAGTGATCCGGCAACAGCGCGCGCGGTATTTAAATTATCACCCGTGATCATGATGATCTTCACGCCTTCTGCATGCAGCAAGCGGATCGCTTCACGGCTTTCCGGTTTGATGCTATCAGCGACACTAATTAAGCCCGCGCAGCGTTCGCCTACAGCTACGAACATGACTGTTTGTCCTTGGTTTTGTAATTCGTTCGCTTTGTGATGCAGTGAGCTGGTATCAATACCCGCTTCTTTTAACATAAGTGAATTACCTAAGCGCACTGGTTGACCATCAAGCACGGCTTGTATGCCTTTGCCGGTAATAGCTTTAAAGTCACTCACCGCAAGTATAGGAAGTGATTGTGTTTTGATGTGTTCGATGATGGCAGTCGCTAGCGGATGTTCAGAAAGATTCTCTAATGCGGCTGCGAGAACCAGCACGTCAGCTCGTGCAAATCCTTCGTTGGCAATGATCTGTTGTACTTTGGGTTTACCTTCAGTGAGAGTGCCTGTTTTATCGACGATCAGCGTGTCGACTTTTTCCATTAGCTCTAAACCTTCAGCATCTTTAATTAATACACCGTCGCGCGCGCCTCGACCTATACCGACCATCACAGAAATAGGTGTGGCTAATCCCAAAGCACAAGGGCAAGCAATGATGAGTACGGATACCGCAGCGACTAAACCATGCGCCATGCCGGGTGGAGGACCCAGCGTGGCCCAGAGGATGAAGCTTAGTAAAGCGATTACTATCACAGTAGGAACAAACCACCCCGACACACGATCAGCGAGTTTTTGTATCGGTGCGCGTGAACGACCTGCTTGATTCACCAGATTGACTATTTTTGAGAGCAGGGTGTCAGCGCCGATTTTTTCGGCGCGCATCAGCAGTGAACCATGCAGATTGACTGTACCAGCCACGACCTTGCTACCACTATGTTTTTCGGCGGGCATAGACTCACCCGTGATCATCGATTCGTCGACCGTCGAGTGACCATCAATGACCACACCATCCACTGGAATCGTCGTGCCCGGCTTGATTCGCAGTTGATCCTCTTTGTGAACCAGTTCTAGTGGCACTTCTTTTTCACTACCGTCATTTTGTATTCGTATCGCTGTGTTCGGTGTCAATGCTAATAAGGATCTCACCGCAGCATTCGTGCGCGATCGCGCGCGTAATTCAAGCACTTGTCCCAGCAGGACCAACGTAACGATGACTGCTGAGGCTTCGAAATACAGAGGCGCCATACCATCCATAGTGAATGCAACAGGTAAGAAATCAGGTGCTATCAGTCCTAGCAGGCTAAACAGCCATGCCGCCATCACACCCACACCAATCAGGCTGAACATATTCAGGTGACCCGTACGAAATGATTGAGTAGCGCGCTGTAAAAACGGAGCACCAAACCACAGCACGACGGGGGTAGCGAGCACACCCTGCAACCAACCATTGGCCGACGGTGCCAGCCAACCCGAGCTGTCGATGCCGAACATGTCACCCATGGTGAGCAGCAAAAGAGGAAGCGACAACAACAGGCTAAACACGAAGCGACGTGTCATGTCATCTAGTTCATGCGTGTCCTCTTGCATCGTCGCTTGCATGGGTTCGAGTGCCATACCACACTTGGGGCAACTGCCTGGCCCAATCTGCTGAATCTCGGGATCCATAGGGCAGGTGTAGACCGCATCAATCGGCCCTGTTTCGACTGGGTGTGTCTCGGGCGACAAGTAGCGAAGCGGATCAGCGTTGAATTTAGTCACGCAACCCTTGCTGCAAAAGTAGTAGGTCTGACCCTCGTGTTCTGCCGATTTTTCAGGATTGGCCGCCGCTTTCATTCCACACACCGGATCGGTGTAGGGCTTTTCTTGGGGTGCATCAGCCGGGCTGACCGTGGGTGCTGCGGAGCGGGGACGGCGAATTTCCTGGGATTTCATGGGTTAACTCTTTCTCTATGGGTGGCTGGCTGCACCACGCTACGCCGCTGTCATGGTTGAAAACTCACAACAAGATTTATCAATTAGTTAGTATTTACTTACGTTAATCGCAAACAAAAAATCTATTTAGTTACTGAAAATACACATTTATTAGTGCATTTGTACTATTCCATCCTAGCCACACTGTACCTAAACTGAAGTTGACAAATAAGCAATATTTGTTGGGCTGAGCAAGGTGTGGTCTTCACGATACGCCGGTCAGACCGGAAGCCTGACCTCATTGGGACAGCGTATGAAGTCCAACGAATTTCGGTGAGGAAAAACGACTTCGCTTTTATTACTTTCTCTATTTGGAGCCAAGCCATGAAATTACTAGTCAAAAAACTTCGCGATTTTATCTCCGATGAACAAGGGGCTACGGCCGTGGAATATGGGCTTTTCGTTGCACTCATCGCCGCTGTGATTGTCACGTTGGTCAATACCTTGGGTACAAAAATCAAAGCGGCATTTCAGACCATCGTTACTGCAATGCCCTAAGTCGCATCGAAAACCTCTGACAGCTGGATACAAGCATGCCAGTTGTCAGAGACCTTGACTACCCGCTTGATGGAGTAACTATGCATCTTCTAGCCAACGAACTTCCTGCGAATAGTCTGTTAGCGGCGCTTTTGCTAACCGTTATGGCAGCAGCTTGGACAGATGTTCATACATGGCGCATACCGAATCGCTTGTTAGCCCCGAGTGCAGCGGCGGCGTTAATGATATCGGCCTTTGTTAATGGAACACAGGGGTTGTATTTATCGATGTTGGGGGCGGCAATCGGATTGCTTATTTTTATGCCGCTGTACTTACTCAAAGGAATGGCAGCGGGCGACGTCAAATTAATGGCCGTCATCGGACTCTATGCAGGACCGCAATTGACAGTATATATAGCCTTATTGAGCGCACTCATCGGCGGCTTGTGGGTGGTCATTTTATTTAATCGTGAGATGTCGGTTGAAAATCATAACGACTCGTTTGGCGTGTGCTTGCGACATCGAACACTTCGCCGATCAAATCGTTCGAAAAAATTCGTTCCTCAAAACAAAAGTTTATTGATTCCTTATGGCGTGGTGATTGCCGTGGGGACGTTCGCTGCGCTGGGCATCGCCAGCACTCATTGAAATTGAGCCGGAGCCATTATGAAAAACACGCGAACATGGGTCATCTTGAGTGTGGCGATTCTCTCAGGACTACTGGCAGTACTACTCGCCGGACGTTGGTTAGATCGTCAATCCCATAGCGATATCACGCAAGTGGTGGTCGCCCGTACCGAAATAAGTTTGGGCCAGAGGTTAGCTCCGGAAATGTTAAAGCTGGTTGATTGGCCGAAAAATAGCTTGCCACCTGGTGCACATGTATCCACTGAAAAATTAGATGGTCGTGTACTCAAAGCTGGCTTGCAACGAGGTGAGCCTGTATTAGAAGCCAAGCTTGCGCCGCAAGGAACGCAAGGTGGATTATCCGCAGTCATATCCGAAGGTAAGCGTGCAATAACTGTCAGGGTGAATGATGTGATTGGCGTCGCTGGATTTGCATTACCAGGCAATTACGTTGACATCATCGTCAATACGCAAAAAGACGGTGAACGTATAAATTACGATCAAAACATATCAAAAATAGTGCTTGAAAAAATACTGGTACTCGCTGTGGCGCAAGAAGTCAGCCGAGATGAAACAAAGCCACGCGTTGTTAATGCTGTGACATTAGAGGTCACCCCTGAAGAGGCAGAAAAAATTGATCTTGCTCGTAGCGTAGGAAGTTTGTCACTTGTATTAAGAAATCAGGTCGATCCTAATCCCATTCGCACTGCTGGCATCACCAAAAACGATTTACTTTCCATTCAAAACGGAGGGTTAAAGAGTGATTCAGTCGTAGTTAGTAATACAAAGGTAAATGCGACTGCCGTTCGCAAAAAGTCAAATCAGACCAACCCTATTCAAATAGCTCGTAGTTCTTCCGTTCCCACAGCTTCGACAACAGTTCCAGAGCCAATAGCCGAGTGTGTGGGTGTTTTGACTGGATTACGTAGCTCCAGCGAATGTTACTGAGATGATTAATTTAAGAAGAAGGAAAAAAATCATGAAGCCTTCAAATCGAGTGGTTAATTCACTGTTGCTGCAAGTGGTGAGTCTGGGTTTGGCTCTAGCCATGGTTCCGGCAGTGGCTGATGATGCCGTGCCCAGATCAGCTCTCTCGAAAAACACAGACGTGAGCCGAATGTCGGGAATGAATTGCAGTGGAGTGGCAGCGACACCAACGAAAGTAGTACTGCCCTTAGGCAAGTCAACCATGGTGCGTTTGCCAGGACCGGTGAGTAATCGCACCTTGGGTAATCCTAATATTGCACAAGCTATGTTGGTATCTCCTGAATCGCTTTATTTGTTGGGTATGTCGATTGGTACCACCAACATGATCCTGCAAGAAAAAAATGGCTCATGTAGCGTCATCGATGTCGAAGTCACCATGGACCCTGAAGCCTTGATGCAGACATTTCGAGAGTTATTTCCCGATGAAAAAAATATTCGTATTACAGCAGCTGCCGATAGTCTTGTTCTGTCAGGTGTAGT
>JBEGSP010000171.1:0-2762 GCA_041179845.1 Pseudomonadota bacterium | reverse complement strand
GTATGGGTAGCCCTTGTTCATCGACTATGCGCAACGTTGCCGCTGATATTTTTCGAATTGGAAATTTCACAATCACACCCCGGCGCCACATGGGCACAGGACGAGTTAGTAAGGAGTCGATTTTTGTGTCCAGCGGTAAATCTAGCTGGTCAACCGAAACATGATTTTTAATGTACGGATGAAGATTGGGTAATAAGGCATAGCCACGCTCATCAGTCTGAGCAGCAAGCTGGTTATCAACATATACCCGTACGTTACTTAATTCAGGTAATTTCACCACGCCATAACTACTGGAAATTCTTCGTCCCAAAAACCATTGCTCATCGATGTTAACCAAGGAGCCGGATAGCCCCACCCTCCCATTGGTCGTATCTTGGTAGTTAGCGACATCGGCGTACATCACACCGGTTCGTGATTGCTTGACTACCGATGCCTGGTGAGCGGCATTGATTGCTGTTTGCAAGCGCCAACCAATACCTTCTCCATACGGAGGACTTTTTTGTGCTTGTAGCACGGTCACCGATTCGGCGCCCTGAGTAGCCGAATGTAAAAGACTGGCACTGATATCTCTGCTTGTTGGTATGACCCAAAATAGACCGATGGAATAATTTTTATCTGGCCCTTCTGTTTGGTAAGCGCTAATAACTGCACTTCCCCACCACGAGCGCAAGGTACTAAAACTAATGCCGAAAACCTGAGTAGCTGGCGTAGCTGCACGTTGATAATGGGTATACGAGAGTCCGAGGTTACCTAAACCATCGATTCGATAATTCCAAAAGGCATTATCGAGCCTACGCATGACTAAGCTAGTGTCGACACCTGTTTGTTGAAACTTATCATTGGCGTGTTCAGTTCGTAATGACAACGACATAGGCCCCGATCGTCGCTCAAAGCCAGCGGCAAATTGGCTTCCTGTACCAATATCGCTGTTAGACAGGCCAACAGCAAGATTGAAGAGTCCAATACTTGGTACCGTGCGAATGCCGCTTGCCAGTATATTTTTAGGGCCATCGCTGGATCCCTGTGCTCCGAATTCAGCAGTGAATTTTTCTGTTATGCCGCGCCTGTAGCTTGCTGAGCTAAATAGTGAGTTGTAATGGTCTTCTGGTAAGCCGTAGTTATTTCTAAGCGTACCTGCTTCGAACGAAAATTCTGATAAGCCAGGAGCGAGTAGATAAGGGGTGGAATAAAAGCGCCCGCTGATTAATTCTTCACGGCCTGAGATATCTCGAACTTTCATGACGATTTCACCATCACCTGCAAGCATAGGAGGCGTAGTGATAGAAAAAGGGCCGGGAGGAACAGCCTGCGACGACTGCAAAACATTATTAATGTACAGATCAACCATCGATGGGACGGCGGCTTGCCCACTTAGACTTGCGAGTGGCGCAGTAATTAATCCCGGTTGAACCCGAAAATTCGAACTGTACTGAATTCCCGCAAAGCGTAACGACCGCCCCAAGGTCGTGGCGGGTCGAGAAATAGCATCACCTAGCCGCAAGGTGGTTAATTTTTCTGGTCGATCGAGTGTGTAATTGGTATCTAAACGAATGAAGCGATCGTTCTGTCCATCATGCAAGTACGCCTGACTTGCGACAAATACGCCCGCTCCTATACCCGTGCTGAGTTCCGTAGAAAAAAATTCAGTTGAACGGCCTATTCCTGACGTGAATGAAAGATCGTAGTTGATGACCGTACCCGCAGCCATTGATGGGATACCTGCCAAGCTGTTTATGGGTATTTTTATTGACGAAGCCTCAAACGCATTGGATGCTAAATCAATACTTAGGATTTGATTTTTTTCTAAAAAATGGGTGTCGACTTTACCTAACGAAGCTGTGGAGACGTACTCGATACGTTCTTGGACAACACGAGGTGCCGTTGATGGAATGCGCAATCTGGAGCGCTGTAGTACGTCAACCGGTAATAGCCAGTCTTTTCCATCTTCGTGCTGCCATACAAATGCGGAGCCTACGTCTTGCTGGTTAATTTTCAAATCGACGAGGAAAGGTTTCCAAACACGCGTATCACGATCAGGCATTTGCTTGCCTTGTGGCTGTGCGAATGCTGCAGAGTAGTACGTTAATTTAATAATTAAAATTATTAAATAAATCCAGCTAAAGCTGCCTTTCGATAAGGTGTCATGGATTGCGGTACTTCGCATGGAACACTTTATCCCCGTTGGAAGTCTCTGTTTTAATCAAAAAGTTTTTTGCTGGTGTAATTTCTTGATCAGTCGGCGCGAACTCAAGATAACGACTCTGCCCAGGCAAGATGTAAAGTGATTTTTCTTGAGTGAAAAAGACCGATTTTTCGTCAGACTCATCTGAAATTTTCGTGCGGAGAATCTGGACATGAGCTGAACCATGATTGACTATCGAAACTCGAATTTTTTTATCTGAGGTCTGCGCCCAAGAAAATTCTAGCTCGGGTGATGATTTAGATAGCGGCTGGACAAAAATTGGGAAATTGATTTTTAAAGCGACCTGTAAACCTTTGAAACCAGGCTCCGGAGGGGGCGGTATTTCATCCAGAACCAATCGGTAGGCGGCTTCAGTAACCTGATCAGGTCTAGCAACCATACCCACTCGTATCAACTGAGTCGCACCGGCCTTAATAGAAAAAATCTGCGGTGTGGCGATAATTTCTCTGGTGGGTTGCAGCTTATCCCCTTCTCCATCTTGTATCCAACGCATAGTCTGAAGTTGGATGGTAGTGGCGGAATCTCCATCATTCCTCAAATGAATGACAGCAATAGAAGA
>JBEGSP010000170.1:0-2681 GCA_041179845.1 Pseudomonadota bacterium | reverse complement strand
GCAACATCGCTTGAGGTTTACCCACAATATTGGATGCGCCAACTACCACGGCATTCGCTCCACGTATGGGATAGTCGATTGACTCCAGCATTTTCATCACGCCATAGGGCGTGCAGGGCCTAAACAATGGTTGGCCTGTCATGAGTAAGCCGGCGTTATTCACATGAAAGCCATCGACATCTTTATCAGCGGCAATTGCTTCGATGACTTTGTGTGAATCTATATGAGCAGGAAGCGGTAACTGCACCAGAATTCCATGAATGCGCGGATCATGATTTAGGGCTTCCACGCGTGCCAACAGATCGGCTTCGCTAAACGTAGCGTCGTATTTTTCAAACACTGAGTGGATGCCTACGTCTTCGCACGCCTTAATCTTGTTACGCACGTAGACCTGTGAGGCAGGGCTATCACCGACCAAAATTACGGCTAGGCCAGGCTGGCGTCCTTGGCGGGTAAGGACGGCGACTCGCTCAGCGACTTGAGTCCGTAGTTCTTTTGATAATAGATTTCCATCAATGATGTGTGCAGTCATGGTTATTAATCAAGATAAAAAGTCAAACCGCAATTATAGAGTCCGGCTCATTTTGATGCCGGCCAAGAGGCGGGTTTGAGTCTGTTTATCTTGGATGTTGAGTCGGTATATTCGTGCCCGATTAATTATTTTCTTTTTGGCTATATATCACATTATGAAATCAATTACCGTATTTTGAAAAACTCTGGAGTGCTGCTACACTTCCAGAATAGTTATAAAACGTCCAGAATGGACTGGATTTGAGTCTAGGACTTAAACCGAAATCGCCCATCAGAATTACAAGACGCAAGGAGATCCCTCATGTCTGCACAGCTCGACAACATACTGGCGCAAGCCGCTAACGATCCAGATGTTATGGAAACGCAGGAATGGCTCGATGCCCTAGAATCGGTCATTGAACACGAAGGTGCAGAACGTGCGCATTACCTGCTAGAGCGTATGGTGGATCTGGCGCGTCGTCGTGGTGCGCACATACCTTTCTCTAGCCACACCGCTTACGTGAACACGATACCCGCGCACTTAGGTGAGCACTGCCCAGGTAATTTGGAATACGAAGAGCGTTTGCGTTCATATATGCGCTGGAATGCGATGGCAATGGTGGTGAAAGCCAATCGCGCCGATGGTGATCTAGGTGGACACATCTCCAGTTTTGCGTCGCTAGCGAATATGTTGGGTATAGGTTTCAACCATTTCTGGCATGCGCCGACTGAGCATCACGGCGGTGACCTGCTCTATATACAAGGGCATTCTTCCCCCGGCATTTATGCGCGTGCTTTCTTAGAAGGCCGTATCAGCGAAGAGCAGATGTTGAATTTCCGTCGTGAAGTGGATGGTAAAGGTCTGTCGTCCTATCCGCATCCCAAACTCATGCCTGAGTTCTGGCAGTTTCCTACAGTGTCGATGGGCTTAGGCCCATTGATGGCAATCTATCAGGCGCGATTCTTAAAGTATCTGCATGCCCGTCAAATCGCAGATACCGCCAATCGCAAAGTGTGGGCGTTTTGTGGCGATGGTGAAATGGATGAACCCGAGTCCATGGGTGCGATCGGTATGGCCGGTCGTGAAATGCTCGATAACCTGGTGTTCGTCATTAACTGTAATTTGCAGCGCTTAGATGGACCGGTGCGTGGCAATGGCAAAATTATTCAAGAACTTGAAGCCGATTTCCGTGGCGCTGGCTGGAATGTCATCAAAGTGATTTGGGGTGCTAACTGGGATGAGTTGCTCGCGCGTGATAAAGAAGGCGTGCTGCAACGAATCATGATGGAAACCGTGGATGGTGAGTATCAAAATTACAAAGCGAAAGATGGTGCGTATGTCCGTAAGCATTTCTTTGGCAAACATCCTAAGGCATTAGAGCTAGTTGCCAACATGTCAGACGATGATATTTGGCGTCTGTTGCGCGGCGGTCATGATCCTCACAAAATTTATGCTGCGTATAAACAAGCCCAAGAGCATCAGGGTCAACCGACAGTCTTGTTAGTTAAGACCGTTAAAGGCTATGGCATGGGCAAATCAGGTGAGGCACGTAACACCGCTCACCAAACGAAAAAACTCGATGATGAAGCGATTCGTGAAATGCGCGATCGCTTTGGTATTCCTGTCTCGGATGAGCAGTTGCATGATGTGCCATTTTACAAACCAGCTGACGATGCGCCGGAAATGAAATATCTGCATGAGCGTCGCCGTCAGCTGGGCGGTTATTTGCCGCAGCGTCGTCGTCAAGCCGATGAAAAATTAGTAGTGCCACCGCTGTCTGCTTTTCAATCGGTGTTAGATCCAACAGCTGAAGGTCGTGAAATTTCAACTACCCAAGCGTATGTGCGTGTACTGACCGCGTTGCTGCGCGATGCGAGTTTGGCACCGCGTGTAGTCCCTATTTTGGTTGATGAAGCGCGTACCTTTGGTATGGAAGGCTTTTTCCGTCAGATTGGTATTTTCAATCAGCAGGGTCAGTTATATGAGCCGGTCGATAAAGATCAGGTGAGTTATTACCGCGAAGATAAAGCAGGACAGATTCTTCAAGAGGGTATCAATGAAGCCGGTGCGATGAGTTCGTGGATTGCTGCAGCCACGTCTTACTCGACGAATAATCGCGTCATGATTCCTTTCTATATTTTCTATTCGATGTTTGGTTTGCAGCGTATTG
>JBEGSP010000169.1:0-3714 GCA_041179845.1 Pseudomonadota bacterium | reverse complement strand
GTAAGCAGCCGCGTTTTGCTAACCAATCAGCGAATGATAAGCGATTCAGCTGGTGGAGGGTGGATCAGCTGGCCGCTACAACTAGGGATGAAGCTGGAGCACACCGACCATGCGGGTGTGGGTACCTTGTCATTGCACGATGCACAAAGCTGTTTGGTGCGGTGGCGCTTTACCTTAGAGCAGGAAGTTGGCGCAATACGCCTGCTGCGCCAATACGAACGTCTTGAAGCTAGCTGGGCCGGTCAGGCCGTTTCTGTGGATGAGGGCGTCGCGCTGTGCCCAAGCTGCCAATCGCCGCTGTCGGATGAAACTGAAGAATGCCCAACCTGCCATCGCGAGCTACTCGAGCCAGTCTCGACGTGGGTCTTGTTCCGTTTGTGGCGTTTCGCTAAGCCTTACCGGATGCAGCTGTTGCTGGGGTTTTTCTTAACCTTGGCCGCGACGGCCGCGACCCTGGTGCCGCCTTACCTGTCCATGCCATTGATGGACGAGATTTTGATCCCGACCCACACCGGTGAGCAAATCGATACTCATGATGTGCTGATTTATCTGTCGGGTCTGCTGGCCGCCGCACTCACCGCGTGGATTTTGGGTTGGTGGCGAACGTATTTGCTAGCGCTGGTCTCGGAGCGAATTGGTGCGCATTTGCGCACGGCCACCTTTGACCACTTGATGCAGCTCAGTCTGGAATATTTTGGTGCCAAGCGTACCGGCGATTTGATCGCGCGGATTGGTAATGAATCCGATCGCATCTGCGTCTTCCTGTCACTGCACGCACTCGATTTCGCTACCGATGTGCTGCTGCTGATCATGACCGCCGTGATTCTGTTTTCTATTAATCCCTGGCTGACGATTGTTACGTTATTACCGTTACCTTTGATTGCATGGATGATTCACTCGGTACGCGATCGTTTACGTACCGGCTTTGAGAAAATTGATCGTATCTGGGGTGATGTCACGAATGTGCTGGCCGATACCATTCCCGGTATTCGCGTCGTTAAAGCGTTTGCTCAAGAGTCGCGTGAATCACAGCGTTTCCGCGATGCTAACCATCACAATCTGACGGTCAACGACAAACTTAATCGCACCTGGAGTTTGTTCGCACCGACAGTCACGATGCTGACCGAAGTGGGTTTGCTTGTGGTGTGGGGTTTTGGTATTTGGTTAGTAATGCATCACGGTGTTACGGTCGGTGTATTGGTGGCATTTATTGCCTACATCGGACGCTTTTACGGCCGTCTGGATTCTATGAGTCGCATTGTGTCGCACACACAAAAAGCAGCGGCGGGTGCTAAACGAATTTTTGATATTTTGGACCATAGCTCCAGCGTTCCCGAGCCAACCAATCCGATTCGTGTGAGTCGTGTTGAAGGTTCTATTTCGATTCGCGATGTGAGCTTCCGACATGGCAGTCGTCGTATCCTTGAAGGCATCAGTCTCGATATTAAACCGGGTGAAATGATCGGTTTGGTGGGTCACAGTGGTTCGGGTAAAAGTACGCTCGTCAATTTGATTTGCCGTTTTTACGATGTGAATGAAGGTGGGATTCATGTGGATGGCGTCGATGTGCGTCGCTATGCTGTGGCAGATTATCGTCGCCACATCGGATTAGTGTTGCAAGAGCCTTTCCTGTTTCACGGCACCATCGCAGAAAATATCGCCTACGGCAAACCTGATGCAACGCGTTCAGAAATTGTGGCAGCCGCTCGTGCTGCGCATGCGCATGAGTTTATTTTGCGTCTGCGTCATGGTTACGATTCTATTGTTGGCGAGCGCGGACAGGGTTTGTCCGGTGGTGAGCGTCAACGTATTTCGATTGCCCGTGCTTTGCTGATTAATCCGCGCATATTGATGCTGGATGAAGCGACCTCTAGTGTCGATACGGCCACCGAAAAAGAAATTCAAAAAGCGTTGGATAACTTGGTGCAAGGCCGTACCACGATTGCTATCGCTCACAGATTGTCAACTTTGCGTCGCGCTGATCGATTGGTAGTGCTTGATCGCGGTGAAATCGTCGAAGTTGGTTCACACGATCAGTTAATTGAAGCTCGTGGTCCCTATTGGCGCTTGTACGAAGCGCAAGCGCGCAATGTCGATACCGAAGACAAAGAACCACCACGACTGCATATTCCATTGACCAAGGTGACATCGTGATAGATGAGGATGGCGGCAAACCTTATCGCGCCGATGTGCATCGGCTGTTGAAAGATGCGCACGGCAGTTTGGTGTTTATCGATGAGCTGGGTCATCACCATGTGGGTGTAATACCTGTTCAAGCCTTTCCTATTGATTCACCCGGCGAGCATTTGTCTTTAGTGAGTACGGAAGGGCATGAGCTGGCATTTGTTCCTGCGTTATCTGATCTTGATGCGGAAACGCGCACGTTTGTTTTAGAAGAAATTGCTCAGCGCGAGTTCATCCCCGTGATAGAGCGGTTGATTTCAGTGTCTACCTTTTCAACGCCTACCACCTGGTCGGTACGTACCGATCGCGGTATGAGTAGTTTTGTGTTGAAGGGCGAAGAAGATATACGTCGCTTACGCGGCAACGGGCTGTTAATCACTGATAGCCACGGCGTGACGTATCGCGTGTTGGATATGCGCGCCTTGGATCGTATGTCACGTCGATTACTCGACCGCTTTCTCTAACGATCTCTATAGATCCCTATAGATCCCTATAGATCTCCATAACGCCTTCTGTTCCTGTTGCAGGCAACTAAACCATAGCTCGACTCCCTAGCTACGGTTTGCCCTTAGCGCAATTAGTGTGAACTGGTGTCAGCGATTGCGTTGTCAGGATTCATAAAAATCGGACGTCCGTCGGGCGTGTTCAGTGGTATCAGCACTTCACGTTGGTTATCGTCGGTAAGTAATGCGCACAGCGTGTGATTCGATCGCAGCGTGCCATTCAGTTCGACTTCGAGGTCGGCAATCACTAATTCCACGCCAGTGAGAATTTGTTTAACTTTCATGTGGATCTCCCAGATAGGCTTTGACAGAGCGAACTGGCCGAATCATACCTTGTCTTGGTGTGAGTTCGTAGGATGGATCTCTAAGCTCTCCCGACTATAATCCCGCAGGTGTTAATTAAAAAAAATCTGCTGCTGCGTTGGCCCATTCCTGCGCTGCTCGTTTGGGCGGCTAGTTGGCTGCTTTTTTCATTTTTGCAGCGATCGAACTGGGATGTCTGGTGGGCGATAGCGGCGTGCGCATTGATGGGCGCGTTATCCAGTGTGCTGGCAAGTACACCGTGGCGACGGTTGGCGATTGCCGCCGGATTTCCCTTGTCTGTCTTGCTGTCAGGTGGAGCGTCTATCCCCGGTTGGGCATGGTTAATCCCCTTGGTGATTATCGCCTTGGTGTATCCCATGAATGCCTGGAGTGATGCGCCGCTGTTTCCTACTCCCGCAACGGCTTTATCCAATCTCGCTGAGCAGGTGCGCCTGCCTGAAGGCGCCAGCATTTTGGATGCGGGTTGCGGTCTGGGACATGGTTTGCGTGCGCTGCGCTCAGCTTATCCGCACGCCCGTCTAGCGGGTACGGAGTGGAGTTGGCCACTTCGCGTACTCACCGGTCTGCTGTGCCCTTGGGCCACGATTCGGCAGGGTGATATGTGGAAAGATGATTGGTCCTCGTATGACATGGTGTATTTGTTTCAGCGACCCGAGACCATGCCGCGCGCTGTCGCGAAAGCATCGGCTGAATTGAAGCCGGG
>JBEGSP010000168.1:0-10534 GCA_041179845.1 Pseudomonadota bacterium | reverse complement strand
CTGGATGCAAATTACCGCGTTGTATGTGCAATGGTGGAAAGCCGGGATTACCTGTGTAATTAATGCGAGCACCGGCAGCATTCAGTGCATCAACCAAATCACCAATCGGCCGCTCATGCATACGGGCCACACCATGAATAGTGAAATCGCCACCCATCGCCGCCAACGCCGCTGTTAATGGTCGAATGGCTGTACCGGCATTCCCCATAAATAAATCAGCTGAATGAATCGGAAAAGCCCCACCCGCACCTACGACAGAATAATCTTGGCTCTCACCATGCTGCTGCCAGTGCACGCCAAGTTTTTGCAATGCCATTAACATGACATGCGTATCGTCAGACGCTAATAATGACTTTATCTCAGTGGTGCCTCGCGCCATTGCCGCAAGTAATAAGGTACGATTCGAAATACTTTTTGAGCCGGGCAAACGCACCGTGCCGCGCGCACCTGCTGCAATTTTAAGATCAAGGTGATGCGGATAATGTTTCATAAATTAGTCTCCACCTTGCTCGTGTGGTCGCTGCTGCTCTGCAGCTTCAATTGCGGCAATCCAGCTCTGCCGTGCGTCACGCGCGCGTGCAAAAATCGCTTCTAAGCCAGCGCCCTCTTGTTTAGCTAACAGTTCCCGCAAGTGCGTTACCTGAGCAATGTAGGAATCTAATTCGTTCAGTAATGCGGAGCGATTAGCCAAGGCAATATCACGCCACATTTCAGGCGAAGAACCTGCAATGCGTGTGAAATCGCGGAAACCACTCGCGGCATATTGAAAAAGTGTTTCGGCATTGGCGCGTGCGGCAATGTCATCAACTAATGCATACGCCAATAAATGCGGCAAGTGACTCACAGCAGCAAACACAGCGTCGTGTTCGGCTGCATCGAGTTGATGAATCAATGCACCGCACTGCTCCCATGCGTTCGCGACTCGCGCAATGGTTGAAGGTGAGTTTTCTTGCAGCGGAGTGAGAATCACTTTTTTACCGACGTACAAATTACTGAGTGCAGCCTCGGGGCCATTTTGCTCACGACCAGCAATCGGATGCGCCGGTACAAACTGCGCAATCTTAGAAGCCAGCGCATGCCTTGCCGCCAGCACCACATCCGACTTGGTGCTGCCGGCATCCGTTACCACCGTATCGGCGGATAAATGCGGAGCGATAGCAGCGAGCAGCGAACCGGTCTGTGCAACGGGTGCTGCGATCAGTACGAGATCAGCACCTGCTACCGCTTGTTGAATTGTTTCAGCAATGCTGTCGATTAAGCCCAGTGATTTAGCGCGCTCCAGCGTTTCGCGTCGGCGACCCACACCCATCACCTCAGCCACTACACCTTTGTTTTTAAGCGCGAGCGCGAAGGATCCGCCAATCAGGCCGACCCCAAAAATGGCAATTTTATTGAGTGATATTGGCTTGCTCACTGTTTGCTCACCGTTTGCTCATTCACGCTCAAGCGAGTATCGCTTTCAGCGCTATAAGAAACGCAGCGTTTTCTTCTGACAGTCCTATCGATACACGCAGCCATTGCGGCAAACCGTAATTACCTACAGGGCGAACGATAATGCCCTTTTTAAGTAAAGCGAGATTCACGCGAGCACCAGCGCCATCGTCATGACCCGCACGAAACAACACAAAATTTCCGGACGAAGGCAGGTATTCGATTTTCATACTATCGAATGCCGACGTGAGTTGCTGATAACCTTGCGCATTGACTTCAGCACTTTTTTTCAAGTACGTCGCATCATTTAATGCGGCAATCGCTGCAGCCTGAGCCAAAGAATTGACATTGAAGGGCTGACGCAAACGATTCAGTAAATCCGTCAACGCCGGCTGAGCAATACCAAAACCCACACGCAAACCCGCCAGACCATACGCTTTAGAAAAGCTACGCGAAACAATCAGATTGGGATACTGCGCCACCCATTGCAAAGAATCATAGCGCTGCGAATCAGAGAGATACTCTGTGTAAGCCTCATCCAACACCACCACCACTGATGATGGAACAGATTGTATAAACGAATGAATTTTTTCAGCCGCAATAAATGTACCGGTTGGATTGTTGGGATTCGCCACAAAGACCAGACGCGTTTCATTGGTGATCGCAGCGCGCATGCCATCGAGATCGTGGCCATAATTCGCCGCAGGCACCACAATCGCTTTAGCACCAACCGCCTGCGTTGCAAGCGGATACACCGCAAACGAAAATTCTGAATACACCACCGCTTGACCAGGCGCGACTAAAGCACGCGCTGCTAATTCAAGGATGTCATTACTACCATTACCTAACGTAATCCAATCAGTAGGCACAGAAAATTTCTTGCTAAGAGTGCCTTTGAGATCAAATCCATTGGAATCAGGATAACGCGCCAATTCAGTCAACGCATTCATCATCGCAAGCTTTGCGCTCTCTGGAAGCCCAAGCGGATTTTCGTTGGATGCCAGCTTGACGATAGTCGCTTCATCAAGACCAAACTCTCGTGCGACTTCCGAAATAGGTTTACCGCCCTGATAAGGGGCGATCGCACGGACGTAATCAGGACCGAAATTCATAAGTAATAAGAAAAAATCAGGAAGCGTGAGGGTACGAACCCAACACCTTAAAAAAAGCCGCTTGTGTCTGCAGCTCGGCTAGGGCCTTCGACACTGTCGGATCATTAGCATGACCCTGAATATCGACATAGAAGTAATAATCCCAACGACCTGTTCTCGCCGGACGTGATTCAAAACGCGTCATCGACACGCCATGTTTAGCGAGTGGCGCAAGTAATTCATACACAGCACCGGGTTTGTTCGGCACTGATAAAACGATAGACGTCTGATCTTTCCCACATGCTGAAGGAGTTAAACGTCCAATCACCACAAACCGCGTGCGATTGTGAGGATCATCTTGAATGTGCGCATGAACAATCGACAGGCCGTAGCGCTTCGCAGCCATTTCTCCGGCGATAGCGGCAGCACTGTGATCGTCAGTGGCGATTTTTGCAGCTTCACCATTCGAAGCAACCGCTTGGCGCTCAATTGATGGGTAGTGTTCATTCAACCATGATTGGCACTGAGCCAATGCTTGTGAATGAGCACAAATACGCTTGATACCCTCCATAGTGCCGGTACGCGTCATTAAACTATGATGCACAGGCAAAGCGACTTCACCGCTGATGGTCAGCGTTGTTTGCAACAATAAATCGAGTGTGCGATTAATAGTGCCTTCGGTAGAATTTTCTACCGGCACCACACCAAATTCTGCCGTACCTGCTTCTACGGATCGAAAAACTTCATCAATCGAGATACAAGGTAATTCAGTCACTGCCTGACCAAATTGCTGCCACACCGCTTGTTCGCTGTAGGTACCCACCGGCCCAAGAAAAGCAACCGTGACGCGATTTTCAAGTGCACGGCATGCCGACATCACTTCACGAAAAATGGATTGCAAATCAGAGGAATGCAGGGGTCCAGGATTATTCTTGGCTACACGCGCCAAGACCTGAGCTTCGCGCTCAGGTCTAAACACTGGTGCATTGGTTTCTGCCTTAACGTGACCGACCTGCTGAGCGACTTTTGCGCGCTCATTGAGCAGTGTCAGTAATTGCGCATCAAGAGCATCAATCTGTTCACGCAAAGGTTTGAGTTTGTCATCACTCATGGCTGGTTGCCTTTGTTTTTTTCATCGCCGATAAGGTACCGTGAACTATCGCCAACAGGCGCTGAGGATATGCAGATTAGCCTGCGTCATCCTCACCCGAAACTGCGTCGTCCGAAACTACGTCTTCCGCATCACTCTCTGCAATACGCTGAAGTCCGGATAAACGGGTTCCATCTTCAACCGCAATCAGGGTCACGCCCTGAGTAGCACGACCCATTTCGCGAATCTCAGATACTCGTGTGCGTATCAAGACACCTCCGGTCGTAATCATCATGATTTCATCGGTCGATTCAACCAAAGTAGCTGCCACAACTTTGCCATTGCGCTCACTCGTCTGAATCGCAATCATGCCTTTGGTACCGCGACCATGACGTGTGTATTCCGTAATCGGAGTACGCTTGCCGTAACCATTTTCAGTCGCCGTTAAAACGGATTGCTGCTCAGTCTGCGCTACCAACATCGCGATGACGAGTTGACCTTCATCGAGGTTCATGCCGCGCACACCGCGCGCTGTACGACCCATAGGACGCACATCGCTTTCATCAAAACGAACCGCTTTACCGGCATCAGAGAACAGCATCACATCATTGCCACCGTTTGTCAGCGAGGCACCGATTAAGAAATCACCCTCATCCAAATCAACTGCAATGATGCCTGCTTTGCGAGGATTACTGAAATCTGACAACGACGTCTTTTTAACGACACCATGCGATGTCGCCATAAACACATAACGATCTTCAGGGAATTTGCTGTCCTCACCAAACAATGGCAACACCACGGTGACTTTCTCGCCCTCTTGCAGCGGGAACATATTCACAATTGGTTTACCGCGCGATGTGCGTGAGCCCTGCGGCACTTCCCAAACTTTGAGCCAGTACATACGGCCGCGATTTGAGAAGCAAAGAATGTAATCGTGGGTATTTGCAATAAAGAGTTGCTCGATCCAATCGTCGTCTTTAGTGCCCGCTGCCTGCTTGCCACGACCACCGCGTTTTTGTGCACGATACTCAGACAAGGGTTGCGATTTCATGTAACCCGAATGCGAAAGAGTGACCACCATATCCTGAGGCGTAATCAAATCTTCCGTACCCAGATCGGTCGCGTTGATTTCTATGGTCGAGCGACGTTTATCTTTATTGCCCTCGCCGTATTCGTTGCGAGCGGCGATCAGCTCATCGCTAATAATAGTGGTCACACGATCTGGACGACCCAGAATGTCTAACAGATCAGCGATCTGCTCCATGACTTCTTTGTATTCGTTAACGATCTTATCTTGCTCAAGACCCGTCAAACGTTGCAGACGCATCTGCAAAATTTCCTGCGCCTGATCATCCGATAATTTGTACATACCATCGGATTGCAAACCATAATGACGCGGCAGATTTTCAGGGCGGAAGGCGTCAATACCACCAGCGTTTTCGGCGCCCGTACGCGCGAGCATTTCACGCACTAGCGATGAATCCCATGAACGCGCCATTAACTCAGCTTTAGCTACTGGCGGAGTGGGAGCAGCTTTAATCAGCGCGATGAATTCATCAATGTTCGCTAGCGCTACGGCCAGACCTTCTAACACATGACCACGATCACGCGCTTTACGTAATTCAAACACTGTACGACGTGTGACAACTTCACGCCTATGTGACAAGAAGCATTCCAGCATCTGCTTCAGGTTCAAGAGCTTAGGCTGCCCATCAACCAACGCCACCATGTTCATGCCAAAGGTGTCTTGTAGTTGCGTCTGCTTGTACAAATTATTTAAAACAACTTCAGCAACTTCACCACGTTTTAACTCGATAACTACGCGCATGCCTGATTTATCGGATTCATCGCGGATGTCAGAGATGCCATCTAATTTTTTATCGCGAACAATCTCAGCGATACGCTCCAACAAAGATTTTTTATTAACCTGATAGGGCAACTCATCAACGATGATGGAGGAGCGGTTATCCCGTAATTCTTCGAAATGCGTTCGAGCACGCATCACCACACGACCGCGACCAGTGCGATAACCATCACGCACACCGGACACGCCGTAGATAATTCCCGCTGTAGGGAAATCAGGCGCAGGAATGATTTCTATCAGTTCATCTACAGTGCACTGGGGTGTCTGCAATACATGCAAAGCACCATTGATGACTTCAGTAATGTTATGTGGCGGGATATTCGTTGCCATACCCACGGCAATACCCGATGAACCGTTGATTAACAGATTCGGTATGCGAGTCGGTAATACGGATGGCTCTTTTTCTTTGCCATCGTAGTTGGGAACAAAATCGACGGTATCTTTATCGATATCGGCCAACAACTCACTAGCAATTTTATCCAGACGACATTCGGTGTAACGCATCGCAGCGGCGTTATCACCATCAATCGATCCGAAATTTCCCTGCCCATCGACCAGCGTGTAACGCAAGGAAAAATCCTGCGCCATACGCACTAGTGTGTCGTAAATCGCCTGATCGCCGTGTGGGTGATACTTACCCATGACCTCACCTACTACACGCGCGCATTTGACGTAAGGGCGATTCCAAACATTGTTAGTTTCATGCATCGCGAACAACACGCGACGATGTACTGGCTTGAGTCCATCCCTCACATCGGGCAATGCGCGACCAACGATCACGCTCATGGCGTAATCGAGATAACTCTTGCGCATCTCTTCTTCGAGGGAAATCGGGATGGTCTCTTTGGCGAACTGATCCATTGGCAGGCTGATAATTTAAGAAATTTGAACGGACTATTTCGTGAAAACACAAGGAAAATCGTATGGTTTCACTAGCGATATTGAGCAGTCGCAACTGCTCTTTTCTGAACATGAAATTTTACCACGCGGACCCCTCTTAAAGAAGACTGGCCGCAACTAAAACTAACCTGTCCTGCAGCAGGATTACGAAGCCCCCATCCACGGTTTGATTAGCACCAAAACACTCCTGCTAGCGACTGTCAGACTGGTCGAATTGTAATTTCGCTCAGCACTCTTACAGCAAGGAGACATACCCATGGGCCATCGTTCAAATATCTTTCTGATACTGATTTCTTTATCACTATCCATTGCGTCAGCAGACGATGCGGTCGATCTTTCTTCCGATAACAGCAACAGCGGTGCTTATTTGACCGACTCTGCCGGAAATGCCGTTCGAGGTGACACAGGCGCATGTTGGCGCGCAGGTGTCTGGACTCCCGCGTTAGCAAATGTCGTTGGCTGTGATGGCGTCATGGCAAAGGCACTACCCGTTACCTCGCCCGCAGAAGCTCCCGAACAACTCGCCACATCAACAGTAGAGGACAACGTGGTTTCGGAGCAAGTGATCTCCTCAACTAATACACAAGAGCCCTTTGAAAAAATTAGCTTTGAAACAGAAACACTCTTTGATTTTGATAAAACCGCCCTAAAAAATGAGGGAAAGCAAAGACTAGATTTACTTGCTTCCCGTTTAATGGACGGCGTTGTTCAGGTCGTGGTGGCTTTAGGCCATACAGACTCTTTGGGCGCTCAGGCGTATAACCAACAACTTTCTGAAAGGCGTGCACGAGCCGTGGCTGACTATCTCAGCAACAAAGGCATACCCAATGAAAAAATATTTACTGAAGGACGCGGCGGCTCTCAACCTATAGCGAGCAATTCAAGCGAGGCAGGACGCGCCATGAATCGACGCGTAGAGATCGAAGTTGTAATCGCCAGAGCCAGGGAATAATTACCTTAATGCTGGGCAAAGCCAGGCAAAAACTGACTGAAACTCACCAGATTAGAGGAATAAAACTGGGCCAGTGCAACCTGATGGATAGACGAATAACAATTCCGCAAGTGCTTTGTTGTTTCTTTTGTTACTGTCAATAACTCACTAAATTGGCAGACTTCTTGGGCTAATGCTAACAAATAGCAGTAAAATTGCGGTCTAGTTCGGGAAATGGGCCAGCATTGTGCAGATTTAGCTGCCCCCGACAAATACAGCTCAACCAACACGGGAACCAAAATGAAACGCACCTTGCGCAATTTAACCATCCTTCTAGCGCTTTCCTCAATTAGCGCTTTTGTCTTCGCCGCAGACAAAGCTCCCAAAAAAGGATACTTAACTGATTCTGAAAACGGCGTAGTAAAAAGTAACTTTGGCCTTTGCTGGCACACCGGCTTCTGGACACCTGCAGATGCGGTTGAAGGTTGCGACAGCATGCTGAAAAGCGCGGCTCCGGCGGTGCCCCTGGTAACGCCTCTGCCAGCCCCAGCACCCGCTCCTTACGTTGATACGCCTCTATCAACATCAGAGGCTCCAGCACCAGCTGCAGCAGTAGCTGTTGTTCCATCCTCAGAAAAAATTACCTTCGAAGCGGATACTTTCTTTGATTTTGATAAATCAGTACTCAAGCCCGCTGGCAAAACCAAGCTGAATGATTTGGCTTCAAAACTGCAAGGTATTGATATTGAAGTCGTTGTTGCAACTGGCCATACTGACTCAGTTGGTTCAGATGCTTACAACATCAAACTCTCTTTGCGTCGTGCTAATGCAGTCAAAGCCTTTTTGGTATCAAAAGGTATTCCTGCAGATCGCATCTTTACCGCTGGTAAAGGCGAAGGCACTCCAGTAGCAAGCAACAAAACACGTGACGGTCGCGCAAAAAATCGTCGTGTTGAAGTTGAAGTCGTTGGCTCACGTAAAAAATAATTACTGAACGCTAACAGCAATCAGTGATGTACTAAGCCCCCGCTTGCGGGGGCTTTTTATTGCCTGTCGAAAGCACATGACCGGTTTCAGCTATCATGGAGGTTATGAACGCCGATCCTCTAGAACTACAAAAATTCAGTGAACTAGCCCACCGCTGGTGGGATCCCACATCTGAATTTCGCCCCCTGCATGAAATCAATCCACTCCGATTGGAATGGATTAACGCACTTGTCCCGCTGGCTGGTAAACGTGTCTTAGATGTTGGCTGTGGCGGTGGCATCTTAGCTGAAGCCATTGCAAAAAAAGGAGCGAATGTCAAAGGCATTGACCTCTCCGAAAAAGCACTCAAAGTAGCTGAAATACATAGCCTTGAATCAGAAGTGCACGTCAGCTATGAACTGATCGCTGCTGAGGCCTTGGCCTCTCGTGAAGCGGGTCAATACGATGTTGTAACGTGCATGGAAATGCTCGAGCATGTGCCCGATCCAGCTGCCATCGTTCAAGCCTGCGCGACATTAGTTAAGCCTGGTGGTCGATTATTTTTTTCGACCTTGAATCGCAATCCAAAATCCTACTTGTTTGCCATTATTGGCGCCGAGTACATGCTGCGCTTGCTACCTCGCGGCACCCATGATTATGCGAAATTCATCAAGCCTGCTGAGCTATCGCAATTTGCGCGTAACGCTAACTTAGAAGTGCAGGCTCTCAAAGGCATGACCTACAACCCACTCACAAAAATTTACTCACTCAATCACGATACCGACGTCAACTATCTGATGGCGTGTAGTAAACCCAACTGATTGTCGTTATTCATGTCCAAGCTGCCATCATTACCACGTGCTTTATTGTTTGATCTTGATGGCACACTTGCTGACACTGCTCCCGATCTTGCAGCGGCCGTCAATAAAATGCGCACCGACCGTTCGCTCGATGAAACACCTTTCGAGATACTGCGCCCACTCGCTTCTGCCGGTGCTCGTGGTTTGATTGGTGCTGCGTTTGACATAGCACCGGGTCATGCTTCATACGACGATATGCGAACCGAATTTTTGGCGAACTACGCAGCCGCCATTGCAAATCACACGGTACTGTTTGACGGCATCCATCAACTACTAGCAGAAATTACTCAGCGTGGAATGCAGTGGGGCATAGTGACTAATAAGCCTGCTCTATATACCGATGCGCTGGTTCCAAAAATCGGATTGCAGCACGCCGCCTGCGTTATCTCGGGCGACACAACACCGCATGCCAAACCTCATCCCGAGCCTTTGTTCGAAGCAGCGCGTCAACTACAAATAGCACCGCAAGAGTGTTGGTACGTTGGTGATGATCTGCGCGATATTCAAGCTGGACAGGCTGCAGGTATGCCCACCATTGCAGCGGCCTGGGGATATTGTGGCCACACCGAACCTGCCGACTGGTTGGCCGACATCATCGCCGCACATCCACTGGATTTAGTGACTTTAATCACACGTACTTGAAATTTCTCGCACCGCCCATAGATGAGGTCTACAATGACTTTCCTGTTATTGGGGGCGACCTGGTTTCGACAGGGGTTGCAAAGCAGCGCAGGGCATACCGAGGGCTGGTCACCTCGTAAATCCAACCGGAATTGCTTAAATGCAAACGAAGAAAATTACGCTCTTGCAGCGTAAACCCCTGAGAACTTAATAACTTCTTAGCTCTACACCGTCTTGTCGCTGGGGCGGGCTGGCAACAGCAGTAGAGTCATTCACAGCGAATCGCGTTGCGTCGGGTCACTTGGCACAACGTTAAATTTAGGTGACTCGTTTTGTTGCAGCGTGTGTGTCCGCGTCAGCAAGATTAAATTCAAACGACAACACTAAGTATGTAGAACTGTCTGTAGAGGACTTTTGGACGCGGGTTCGATTCCCGCCGCCTCCACCAAATAAAAGACCACCCTTGCGGTGGTTTTTTATTTGGGGGTTTGTGATGATATTAACCCGCGTCCACGCGGGGAGAGGACAGGGTTTCGTCAAGCACCGCTTGACGCTGACCGAGCGGGCGAGCGATGCAACCCGAGCACCGGCTTACGAGCCGATTCCCGCCGCCGCTTATCGGCTAACCGTGCGACACAACCATTGAACACAAGATTTGACTTCTATCGAGCCTATTGGCATATTATGCCAATAAGGCTTTTGAGAGATTCCCATGCCCACACGAAATGTTGTACTCACCGATCATCAAGCCTCGCTGGTCGAGCACTTGGTTGCCAGCGG
>JBEGSP010000167.1:0-3828 GCA_041179845.1 Pseudomonadota bacterium | reverse complement strand
TCGCCGAGCGAACGGATAATTTCATCAATCGCCAGATCAGAAGAAAACGGGGGCACACGATCCTGCAATAGCGCCAACTGATCGGCAATATCTGCGGGCATGAGATCGCGCCGCGTTGATAGCACTTGACCGAATTTTACAAAAATAGGGCCCAATTCTTCAAGTGCGCGACGCAACCGCTCACCGCGCGGCGCACTGATATCGCGCCAGAAAAATAACGCCGATAAAAATCGCCAGTGCGGTGGAAGCTTGGCTCCAACTAATATGATTTCATCTAAGCCGTAGCGCAGCGCGACTTGAATAATTTTAAAAACACGTGACAGACGATTCATGCTTGACTACCTATATTCTGCTTCTCAAGCAAGGCGATACGTTTAGCGAGTCGCTCTACATCATCACGAATGATCGCGACATCTGAAGCAAATTTCTCACCGGCTTGGCGATATATCAGCGTTGGATTTTCTTCCAGCAGATATTCAGCCATATGTTCGAAAAATTTTCGACTACCCGATTTGGCTTGTGAAAGTGTCGTACGTGCGGCTTGTGTAATACGTACAGCAGCGATATCAC
Organism: Pseudomonadota bacterium; assembly: GCA_041179845.1. Taxonomy (GTDB): domain Bacteria; phylum Pseudomonadota; class Gammaproteobacteria; order Burkholderiales; family Burkholderiaceae_D; genus Pernthalerella. The sequence continues at coordinate 3,258 of JBEGSP010000167.1, read as the reverse complement.
CAAAAAAAGGAGCGAGATCTTCTTCTGGCTCCCAGTGCAATTCATTGGCTATCTCAGAAATGGTGCGGGCAAAATCTGCATCACCACTGATAGTGACGTATGAAAATGCTTTTTCCATATTCACCAACACCTGCGGCAAATCCGCTGGCTTGATGCGTATCGTGACATTCGGTTTCGCATTACCTGCAAGCTGAAATAATCCATCAGCAGCCACCGCCAACGTCAATTGAATACCTACGTCAAGACATGCCACCTCACCTGCATGTGCGCGCAACTTCTCGCTCAACACCGGCTGGCGTGACAGCAGATGATTAATAACGGCGATGATGGGACTTTCCAAGCTTGTCATGACAATTCTTATTATCGTTGTGGTCTACCGCATGGTTGCGATAAACACTATGCACACAGCACGGAATTTTAAAGTTTCACACCTACGTGAAGCGCTGCGACACCCGCAGTTAAATTGAAATAGTCAACCTGATCGAAACCTACTTCTTGCATCATGCCTTTTAATGTTTCCTGATCAGGATGCATGCGTATTGATTCTGCCAGATAGCGATAGCTGTCAGCATCGTTCGCTATTTTTTGACCTAACCAAGGCAGTACCTTAAATGAATACACGTCATACGGTTTTTGCAGTGGTGAGGCAACTTTAGAAAATTCGAGCACTAGCAATTTTCCACCGGGCTTCAGCACTCGACGCATCTCAGATAAAGCTTGATCTTTATGCGTCATGTTACGCAACCCAAAAGCGACAGACACGCGATCAAAATAATTATCTGGAAACGGCAATTTTTCAGCATCGCAAATGAGTGTGGGTAGAAGCAGGCCTTCGTTAATCATGCGATCGCGACCAACGCGCAGCATCGATTCATTAATGTCGGTATGCCATACCTCGCCAGTAGTACCTGCACGTTTTGCGAATGCACGCGCTAGGTCACCCGTGCCCGCCGCAATATCTAACACTTTAAAGCCAGGCCGAATAGCTGCCTGAGTAATCGTGAACGTCTTCCACAACCTGTGCAATCCGGCAGACATCAGGTCATTCATCACATCATATTTAGCCGCTACGGAATGAAAAACCTCGGCGACCTTGTGCGCCTTCTGTTCTTCAGGGACTTGCTGATAGCCGAAATGGGTCTGGGACATAGTGAAAATCCATAGCTTTAACGAGACACATTATACAAGTCTATCTAAGACCCTCATCAGCCCAATCCAGAGTGAACTTTTTGAGAATTACGCCCACAGATATGTCTAGAGAACCGGCACCCTTTATCTAAACACAAAAACAACATTTTTATGAAACCGAATCCAAATCTCCCCTCATCTCCTCAATACAGCGGCGACGATGAAAATACTGACGCTATTCTGATCACTGGCGTTAGCCCCGCCTGTTCTAAGTCAAAATCACCTGAAGATCGCCCTTCACCGCCACGCATGTACTCGCCCGAGGTCGACGGCATGGAGGTCGGCGGTGGCAGCGACGAAGAATCAAGCCAAGAAGAACAACAGCAAGGAACAAAACGCGCCCGATCAGAGAACGATTCAATTGAAACATATGAGGAACGATTGAGCTCAACTGAGCCCATCGCCAAAAAACGTCGTACGCAAGAACCAGATGAGACTGACAAAACTTCAACCGCCAGCGAACCAATGCAAGCGCATCAAAATACAGGCGTACGCATGCTGGTTAATTGGACGTGCGAGCATCTGCTGGAAATGAACCAAGGCCTGCCTTTTAACGTTGGCGATACATTTAGTTACAATACTTTTGCACATTTTCGCAACGCCCTAGAACAAGCCGTCAAAGCGAATGCGCCCGAGCTAGTACAAAAGCTACTTGAAACCGGTATGCAAAACTGCATAACTGACGTCTTAGATCAAGCGCTAGAGATGGCAAATGCCGTGGGTGCGCATGACGTCATTGCGCTACTAAGTACAAATTCATCTTCATCTTCATCTTCATCTTCATCTTCAGAAACTACGCTTCCGAACGTCCGCGCGCCAGAGCAAGGCTGGCAACAAAAAATTAATCCCAAATGGGAAAGCTCAGCTTTACAAAAAATAATTGAAGCGCTGAAAGATCAAACAAATTCTACAGATGTGCGCAAATTACTGTTTGGTGAGGGAATTGAAAACTGGCCAAAAGGAGAATTTCGAGCAGAAACTTTTGACTATTTAGAAGTGGTTATGAAAAATTTATTCGAAGAGTGCGGTGCTGTGTGTTTAATGAGCGATGAAAATAACTTAGTGTTGTTCAGCTCTGATTTTGATCTGGATAAATTTCGGCAAAGATTACTTCACAAACAGCAGCAAGAACAAACTGCATTACAAAATCACGAAGTCAATGCAGACAATTTATCGAAGTCAACTGCGCTCATGATTGCTGTTCAATGGGGCGACCTTCCGACAGTACAAAAGCTTTTGGAAAATGGCGCCAATCCTGCTGCTGTTAACCTCCATGGCACAAACGCGCTGATGTTCGCTTCGTCTAAAGGTCATTCCGAAATTGTAAGTCTCTTACTACCGCATCCCATCAATATCCATATAGTGGATCATAAAAATTATACTGCGCTGAGCTACGCTATTCAATCAGCATCTCTCCCTGTTTGTCAGCTGCTCTTTAATCACGGCGCGATGCTGGATAATGAGGTAGTCAACCCACTGCATTTGGCAGCCTTGCACGGCAACGTAGAAATCTACAAACTATTAATTGAAAAAGGCGCTGACATTCACCAGGTATTTGATGACAAAAATACGCCTTTGAGTGAGGCTGCCGCAGCTGGCCATTTGGATGCTTGCAAGCTACTGGTATCAAAAGGTGTCGATATCAATTATGTTGACGAGTATGGTTTGTCGATTTTAGCTTGGGGCGTGAGAAGCGGCAGCCTAGAATTGGTGGAATATCTATTAGCCAAGGGCGCTACACATGATAACGCGAATGATATACGTACACCGCTCTGCGAAGCAGCTACTTTTAAAAAGATTGACATAGTAAAAATTCTTCTTGCTCATGGTGCGGACGTTAACCGGCCTGACAAGCTTGAGAATACAGCTTTATTCTATTCTTGCAGGGAAAAATCACTGGAAATTACTGATCTGCTTCTACAAGCCGGTGCAGATGTCAATATAGAAGATTCAGATTATGAAACCGCGCTGGTCTATGCCGCAAGGGGTGGATCTCTTGAGATAGTCAAACTACTGATTAGCCATGGTGCCAAATTATTTTCAGATCAGCATTACGGATTCCAAGCATTA
>JBEGSP010000166.1:0-3828 GCA_041179845.1 Pseudomonadota bacterium | reverse complement strand
TGCGTAATGAAAACGGCGCATCGATACCCGTAGAAATTTCTGCCGTGTCTGTACCGCACGGTGAAGTCAGTGGACTGGGCTTCACCATCCGCGATATCGGCCGCCGACTCGGCAGCGAATCACAGCATGAAATCCCACGTTCAGTCGAACAACTGAGCGAACTCGTCGGCCGCGTACCTATGCGCGACATCGTCGGTGAAACTACCGAGCTGATAGAAAAGCTCTGCATTGAAGCCGCACTCCAACTCACCCAAGATAATCGCGCTACCGCCGCCGAAATTCTTGGACTCTCACGCCAAAGCCTGTACGTGAAACTGCGCCAATACAAAATTGGCAATTTGGGTGGGGATAAGTAGTTCTCTCTCACCTCTTCAATCACTGAAGATCTCTATCCATCGCTAGTCTCGCGCCCCGCATATCTGGGATAATCGCTGATTAATTCAGCACACTTCGTCGACGTTAGAAATCCAATGGCCCAAACACCTAAAGTTGCACTTATTACCGGCATTACCGGACAAGATGGCGCATATCTCGCTGAGTTCTTACTTAAAAAGGGTTATGTAGTCCACGGTATTAAGCGACGCAGCTCGCTATTCAACACCGACCGCATTGATCATCTGTACAAAGATCCACACGTCGATGGCAGAAAATTCATCCTGCATTACGGTGATCTGACCGACAGCACGAATTTAATTCGTATCGTTCAAAACGTTCAACCCGATGAAATTTACAATCTCGCTGCACAAAGCCATGTAGCGGTGAGTTTTGAAGAACCCGAATACACAGCAAATGCTGACGGCATAGGTGCACTTCGATTGCTTGAAGCGATACGCATTTGCGGCTTAGAGAAAAAAACACGTTTTTACCAAGCATCAACCAGTGAGTTGTATGGCCTGGTACAAGAAATTCCACAAAAAGAAACTACGCCGTTTTATCCACGTAGCCCGTATGCCGTGGCCAAATTGTATGCGTATTGGATCACGGTTAATTTTCGCGAAGCCTATGGCATCTATGCCTGCAATGGCATTTTGTTTAATCACGAAAGTCCGATTCGCGGTGAAACCTTCGTCACCCGCAAAATCACTCGCGCGTTAGCGCGCATAGTGCTTGGCTTACAAGATTGTCTGTACCTCGGCAACATGTCCGCCCTTCGTGATTGGGGTCACGCAAAAGATTACGTTGAAATGCAATGGCTAATGTTGCAGCAAAAAGTTGCGGAAGATTTTGTGATTGCCACTGGCGTGCAATACAGCGTTCGTGAATTTGTGGATTTGGCTGCCAAAGAACTCGGCATCACACTCAGCTTTGAAGGCGACGGTGAAAACGAAATCGCACGCATCACTGCCGTTAACAATCCCGAAGCCAAATGCAAAGTCGGTGATACCGTTGTGCGTGTTGATCCGCGCTACTTCCGCCCTACCGAAGTTGAAACCTTGCTGGGCGACCCTACAAAAGCCAAACAAAAACTCGGTTGGACACCCGTTACAACGCTACAGCAATTAGTCAGCGAAATGGCACAGAGTGATTTCACTTCAGCCAAACGCGACAGCTTGGTCAAACAGCATGGCTTCCAAGCCTTTGATCATCACGAATGATTAATCGTCATGAATAAATCTGCAAAAATTTTTGTGGCGGGTCATCGTGGCATGGTGGGTAGTGCGATCGTGCGGTCTCTGCACTCCAAAGGCTATACCAACGTTATTACTGCAACACGTGATCAATTAGATTTGCTTGATCAAAAAGCGGTTTATGCGTTTCTGGAGAACGAGCGTCCTGAGTATATTTTTATCGCCGCAGCCAAAGTGGGCGGCATTTATGCCAACAACACTTATCGTGCAGATTTTATTTTTCAGAATCTGAGTATTGAATCGAATCTGATTCATGGCGCTCATCTAGCTGGCATACAAAAATTGATGTTCCTTGGTAGTAGTTGTATTTATCCTCGCGAATGTCCACAACCGATCAAAGAATCATATTTGCTGACAGGGCCACTAGAACCCACCAATGAAATGTATGCCGTCGCAAAAATTGCGGGCATTAAGTTGTGCGACGCGCACAATCAACAATACGGTCGTCAGTATGTCAGCGTCATGCCAACCAATCTATATGGTTTGAACGATAACTACGATCTGAATAATTCACATGTATTACCTGCACTGATACACAAAGCGCATAAAGCAAAACTCGCTGGCGAAAAAACATTTTCCGTCTGGGGTACGGGCACACCTAAACGTGAATTCTTATTCGCCGATGATCTTGCCGATGCGTGTACTTTTTTGATGGAGAGTGATTACTCCGGGTCATTACTCAATATAGGCACTGGCGTCGATCAAACCATACGCGAGCTGGCTGAAACCGTTCTTGAAGTTGTGAGTTTTCAGGGTGAATTGGAATTCGATAGCAGCAAGCCTGATGGCACACCACGCAAGCTTCTTGATGTATCGGCACTAAATGCGCTGGGCTGGAAAGCGAGCACGTCGCTTAAAGACGGCATCGCTGTGAGCTACAAAGATTTTCAGGCGCGATACCCCAATTAATTCCGTCCTGTATTGGCTGACATGTTGTGAATAGTTTGTTGGCTATCTCAACTGAACAGTATCGATGGGTGGCAAGGCGACAAAAGATGGGGCTGCTAATACCTATTGCAAGTAATGAATCTTTGGGATTAAGCTTTTTCATATGATATGAAAGGCTCCCATGGCATCCCAAACAAATGATCGCTTACGCAAGCACAGAGAGGCAATGCGCCTAGTGCAGCTTTGGGTTCCTGATACTCGCCAACCATCTTTCGCAGCACTTTGTCGAGAGCAGTCAGCCAGACTGCTCAACGATCCCCAGGAATCACAAATGTTGGAGCTGATTGAGGTTGTTTCTGACCATAAGGGGTAGCGCTAGTAAGCTGTAATTTTGTCACTCTCGCCCTTCAGGGAGATTTCGGTAACCTGTTTCAAACTTTCGCTTCTCTTCAGCATCATCAATTTTTTGTTGATCTGCTAGCTGCGACTCAGTCGTACTATCCAAAATTTGGTAATCGACGCGACCCACTGGCAAGGCTGCCGGATTTAGTGGATCTATTTTCACTCGCACTGTTTTCATACCCTCCTGCCTTTCTTCAGTGAACTTTCGACCGAGATTAGCCAGATACCATCGCTGGTAATTGCGCAACCTCAAAAATAAGACCCTTTGAATCTAAGCGTGTGTACAAACAAACCTCCTAAAAGAATGATTTGACATGAGATCAATTTATATCTAATATAAAATCATGCGTCCCAGTTATAAACGACCATTTGCTCAGTACATTAAGAAGGCTCACAAACCTTTGCAACTAGCCATTGAAGACGCTGTTATTTTGGTATGCAGTGCTCCAGACGTAGGCGAACTAAAAATAGGCGACCTCGCAGAAATTAGAGTTTATAAATTCCGTTTTAACCGTCAAGAATATCTATTGGCTTACCGTATCAGAGACAGTGATTTGTCACTTGAATTTTTAAGTATTGATTTTTACCAAGTAGGCTCACACGAGAATTTTTACACTGAACTGAAACACTACCTGCGCCAAGAGAAGCGCAAAGGAGAAATTCAATGAGTGATGTCACAAACCAAACTCTTACCGCAGATGATCTGTTTTTTGAAATGAAGCGCATGCCTGAAGCAGAGCGCATTCGATTTTTTACCCTTCTAACGGGTAATGCTTTCCGTGACATCGATTTCAGCCATGACCAAGTATTCGGCCATCTGCAACATGAACCATTTTCCGCTGCGGAGGCGGCCGAGTACCTTGAAATCTCTTTACCGACCCTGCGACGCCATGTTCAATCCGGAAAGCTA
>JBEGSP010000165.1:0-4503 GCA_041179845.1 Pseudomonadota bacterium | reverse complement strand
CCCAATCAATATAATTTAGGGCCGCAATCGCATTCGCACGCGCAGAGACTTTTTCAGCCGGTGCGACGGCATCTTCGAGATCGAGAAAAATGACATCCGCTGTGGACTGAGCGGCTTTTTCTATGAAGCGGGGATTCGATGCGGGCACCGCCAACTGGGAGCGCTGACGGCGCGGGGTCGCGGGTTGAATAATCGTAGCGCTCACAGGATTTCTCTCTTGTTATTATTTACAGGGCTTTACTATAGGCAGTCAGCACTTATTAGACAATAAAATTATTCAGCGGATTATGCACTTTGACTAAATAATCAGATCTACGCATTTGATGCACGTCGACTCGGATATCGGTGACTCAACACATTACGCGGAATTTTCTGATCCGCAGATAGAGGTAATAACTGCTTTAACAATTCCACCAAACGCAACGAAGCCGGTGATAACGATTGCCCGCGCACCGTCACCACAGCGACGCGGCGTGTCATGGAAGGATTCACAATCTTCAACGCATACAAACCGGGATCTATTTTTTTCGGCAGCGCAATCGCCGGCAAAATCGCTGCTCCAAGTCCGGTACTAGCCATAGAAATCAGTGTTTGAGCCTGGGTAAATTCATAGCGCGATGTAAATCGAAAACGCTTCTCTTTCATCACATCTTCTAACATCCCACGCATAGCGGTCGCTTGATTGAGCACCAGCAAAGGCATGTTGGTCAGAGCCGCAAGTGAAATAGTATTTTTATCTGTTGTTAAAAATCGTTTCGGCACCAACGCGTAAAACGGATCGTCCATCAAGGGCTCAAACTGAAACTCTGAAGTGTCGATCTGCGGGCCCACACCGAAATCGACTTCGCGCTTGCGCACCGTCTCAAACATTGGCGCTGATGCCAATTCTCTAACAGATACCTCAATCCCTGGATATTCACTCTCAAACGCAGCGAGTACTCGCGCTAAACGAGTCTCGGCTATCGTTGGCGAACACGAAAGCGATACCTTGCCTTTGCGTATATCGGCTGACTCTTGAATTTTGCGCAACCCTTGATCGACTTCCAACAAGGCACGCTGCGCGCACTCAAGTAACTGCAGACCCTCTTCTGTTAAACGTACGCTGCGCGTTGTGCGGTGAAACAAAGGCACGCCCAATTGTTCTTCTAATTGGCGAATCTGCGCGCTGACAGCGGATTGTGAACGAAATGATTTTTCTGCTGCAATGCGAAAACTAGCGAACTCTCCCACCAACAAAAATGTCTGAAGTAATTTGAGATTGACGTGCGCCAGCGCGCTGGTTGCGGATTTCATAAAGTTCGAAGAAAAAAAGATTTACAAAAAGTTTACGTCTGTATTTTGTGAAAACTAACATCCACCACGGTAGATTGACTATGCACTAAATCTGCATAATCAACAATATAAAGTAGTTTGTCGGATCAGCCTACACCGCCTACAGTTTCGCTCACTAAGGCAGCACTAAGACTGTCAATAATTAGCTAGGAATAGATCCTCATGGCAGAAGCATCAGCGAGTAAACCGAGTCATCCATTACTGCCCGCCGGCGCACTTGATGGTTTGCGCGTACTCGATATCGCCACATTTATTGCGGCGCCCTTTTGTGGAACCATACTCGGCGATCTGGGTGCGGAAGTCATCAAAGTAGAAATGCCGGGTGCGGGAGATTCACTGCGCAAATACGGTACGCAAACGGAATGCGGCGACAGCTTGGTATGGATGAGCGAGTCGCGTAATAAACAAACCATTACCTTAGATTTTCGTAAGCCTGAAGGCGCGGCACTATTTAAAAAATTAGTTGCTGAATGCGATATCGTGCTCGAAAATTTTCGCCCCGGCACCTTAGAAAAATGGGGCATCGGCTACGAAGCACTTAAAGCAGTTAATCCCAAACTGATCATGTTACGCATTAGCGCCTATGGTCAGACAGGCCCGAAGCGACATGACCCCGGCTTTGCACGGATTGCACATGCCTTCGGTGGACTCTCCTATTTATCAGGCGAAGCCGATGGCCCGCCCGTCGTACCCGGCTCCACTTCGGTTGCCGATTATGCGTCGGGTATGTGGGGTGCGATTGGAGTACTCGCCGCTGTGCGTGCTCGCGATAAACAAGGTATGGGTCAGTTCATCGATCTCGGCTTGTATGAATCGGTATTCCGTTTGCTGGATGAAATCGTACCTGCGTATGCAAAATTCGGTTACGTGCGTGAACGCATGGGTGCTGATACACATGCTGTCGTACCGCACAGCCATTATCAAACGGGTTCAGGTGAATGGGTGGCACTCGCTTGCACTAGCGACAAAATGTTTGAGCGACTCACTAACGTGATGGGTAAACCTGAACTAGCACAGACCTATCCCACCAGCGCCATTCGCGTAGAGCACCGCCATACGGTGAATGGTTTGGTTGCCGATTGGGTGGGTAGCCGTTCATTAACCGATGTGTTGAAAGAAACCAGTACCGGTGAAGTACCGTGTGCACAAATTTATTCTATTAAAGATATTTTTACTGATCCGCAGTACGCCGCACGTGGAAATATGATGACGGTGCAAGACGAACGTATCGGCGAATTGGTGTTGCCCTCACCGGTGTTAAAAATGTCGGAAACACCGACTGTTTTCAAACACGCAGGACGTGCGCTGGGTGCTGATAACGAACGTGTTTATGGTGAATTGCTGGGGCTCTCAGCAGATCAAGTGCGTCAGTACATTGACGCCGGTGTTCTCTAATTGGAGATGAATATGAAACCCATGCTCAAAACAATGATTGCTAGTGCCTGCAGTATTCTGGCGTTGGGTACAATGCCAACAGCTCAGGCAGAAATCTCGGGTGATGTTGTGAAAATTGGCTTCATCACTGATATCAGCGGCCCTTACTCTGACACCGATGGTTCCGGCGGTGTCGAAGCTGTCAAGATGGCGATCGAAGATTTCGGTGGCAAAGTGAATGGCAAAAAAATTGAGTTTGTCTACGCTGACCATTTAAACAAAGCCGATATCGCCGCAGGTAAAGCGCGCGAATGGTTTGATGCACAAGGCGTTGACATGATTCTCGGCGGTGCCAATTCAGGTGCTGCATTAGCGACTGCCAAAGTCGCGGTTGATAAGAAAAAAGTCTATATCAATGTCGGTGCAGGTACGTCGCGTTTAACTAATGAAGAATGCAATCCCTATACGATTCATTACTCCTACGATACCGTCGCATTAGCTAAGGGTACGGGTGGCGCGGTATCACGCCAAGGCGGTAAGACTTGGTACTTCATTACCGCTGACTATGCCTTCGGTACTTCGTTGGAGAGCGACACCACACGGGTTGTTAAAGCAAGTGGTGGCAATGTATTGGGCTCATCGAAACATCCAGTTGGTGCGTCTGATTTTTCTTCTTTCATTTTGCAAGCTCAAGCATCTAAAGCACAGATTCTTGGCTTAGCCAATGCGGGAGATGATTTGGTGAATGCCATCAAATCAGCGAATGAATTCGGCCTCAAGAAAAATATGAAGATCGCTGCCCTGCTGATGTACCTGAGCGATGTGCACGCCCTGGGTCTGCAACAGACCCAGGGGATGCTCTTAACGGACTCGTGGTACTGGGATACTAGCGATGCTACTCGCGCCTGGGCGAAGCGTTATTTTGAACGCGTGAAAAAAATGCCTAACAGCGGTCATGCTGGCGATTACTCTGCGATTACGACGTACCTAAATGCCGTTAAAGCAACCGGTACTGATAATCCAGAAAAAATCTTGGCGCACTTAAAGAGCACCAAGATCAATGACATGTTTGCCCAAGGGGGATACATCCGCCCCGATGGTCGCATGGTGCATGACATGCATTTAGTTCAAGTAAAAACACCTTCAGAATCAAAACAAACATGGGATTACTTCAAGCTGATTGAACGTATACCAGGTGACCAAGCTTTTACGACAAAAGAAGAGAGCAAATGCGCTAGCTGGAAATAATAATAAAAAGCGCGGGGTGACAAACCCTAAATTTGCCAATGCAGTGGGGAGAGCCGGGCCCCCACCCGGTTCGTTACAGGCGATCCTCGTGATCGCCGTTTATTTTTTACATGGAGGCCCAGCGCTAGATCATGCAGCTATTTTTTAGCGCATGAAAAAATGCAGGGCGATCCATTAGCTGTTTATTGAACGTGCTTTCATGACCCGTCATTACGACATCGTGATTATCGGCGCCGGTTCCGCTGGTTGTGTGCTGGCTAATCGGCTGTCGGCTAAATCTTCTTGCCGCGTCTTGCTGCTGGAAGCTGGCCCTGAAAATCACTCACTCTGGACGCGCATCCCTGCGGGTGTTCCGCGCGTGATTGCCAATCCTCGTATCAGCTGGGGCTATATAACTCAACCCGAGACTGCATTAAATAATCGTCGTTTGATTTCACCGCGCGGAAAAATTCTCGGTGGTAGTAGCTGTATCAATGGTCATGTGTATATGCGCGGCACTCCTGATGACTACAATCGCTGGCGTGCTGAGGGCAATACAGGCTGGGCATG
>JBEGSP010000164.1:0-26315 GCA_041179845.1 Pseudomonadota bacterium | reverse complement strand
TGAGTCAACTCGCTTGGATGAATCAACTAATTTTGCTGGCCATCGTGCAAGCAAGCTTTCGCGCTTGCTGCCAAAACGAGCGCGCTTAGTCAGGTCAAAACCCACTTCATGAAGCGCTTGCTGCACTGAACTCGCAACACACCAACTCGACGCTATCGCTCCCTCAGTCGCTAATCCAGCAAGATGCTGCATGGTTTTCAGCGACCACATGACTTCATTATGATGAGGCGCAAAACCATCCAGATAAAAAGCATCAAAGCGTCCGTGAACAGAAGGCAGCACGGATTCAACATCACCGAACACGAGGGTCAGTGTGGTTTGATCATCTAACGACAAACAATGAAAACCAGAAATCAACGGTGGCCATTGAATCAGCAGTCGCTGAATCAACTCATTCATTATTGGTGTGAGTGAGGCAGGTACATACGCTAAGTTCTTCTCTAACGCAGCACGCAAATCCTGACTAATAAAGGGGTGCTTTTCTATCGCAACGTAGTGCAACCGTGCTGAACTACTGCTAGCTTTGATCGATGCCCACGTAGTGAGGAAATTGATACCTAAACCAAACCCAATCTCGAGCACTCGTATACTGCGACCGTCCTGCCAACGCGACGTTAATTCACTTCCATCGACGAAAACAGACTGGGCCCGCTCCCAGGCACTACTGTGACTCGCATAAACATCGCTGTATAAAGGTACGAAAAGTTCACCCTCGTCACCTAGCTCCCAGCGCGCAGGTTGAATAGAAAGAGCATTCGTGTCACTCATTTCACTGGCTGACACTGACCTTCAAAAATCAGCAGCGACGTAGGTAATTCCAATGTGTCAGAGACAGATAAACGTACTGGATCAATCAATACTTTGCGCATGGCTTGTTGCGGAGTTAGGCCCATACAGGCGATCTGCGAATCACTTTGCTCGCATTGAAGTCCGTCAATCTGATGGGCGTGCAAACGGTAGCGACGCTTTTCAGCAGCCGGTACCGTCGATGGTGCTCCACGATGTATAAAGCTCGTTTTACCCGCGCACTCAACAAAAAAATCTTGAGCCCACAACAGGGTCGGCATGAAGCAGAGTAATGCGATGAATAATTTCATCCGATTTGTTTACGCTGCTTTATTGAAGAAGTATTCAATCCGACTTCGACAGCAAGTCGAAATGCTCTACCTTAGGCGGCGCTGCGAAAAATGGGCCGACAATACCGCGCCACTGAGTGAATAATTCTGAGCCGCGAAAATCGACGGTGTGATTTTCCAGCGTATCCCAAAAAACCATCAATACATAGCGATCAGGTGATTCAATACCCTTGTTGATTTTGTAGCCGCGAAAGCCCTTGGCTTTACTAATGACATTTTGTACGCCATTAACGATAGCGCTATCGAATTCGGTTTGTTTACCGGGAAGGATTTGAATATCGGCGAGTTCGAGGATCATAATGAGTAATAAACTTTCTATTGAAGTCTGAATAAAAAGCCATTGTAAGCTGGCCTGTTGCATTATCTCACCCTGACCGACCGTGCCGAACAGCGACCTATGCTTGTGACCCTGCTTGATTACGATAAAGAACAACGCTCTTCGCTGGAATCTATCTTGAGCGGTGCTGGTTATCAGTTCACCAGCTTCGCTAACAGCAAATCACTGTTAGATAGCCTAGTCACCGCCGAGCCCGCACTGTTGATTGTTCACTTTCGATCCGACCAAGAAACCGTCACCGTTCTCACCTCAGTGAACAAGTTATGGCCTGACTTGCCTGTGCTGCTTATCACTGGCCGGTCCCCGGAAAATCCCTTGGCCCAGTTGCTGGCCGAAAGCGCGGCAGATTTTCTTATTAAGCCCGTTCGTGCATCGGAATTTCGGCTCAGGATAAGTATTCTGGCAACTCGTCATCGCCCCGATGCCGTCAAAGACGATGTGCTGAAGTTTGGGGATTTCATTTTTAACAAGCGACTGACTCAGGTGATGTTAAATGGGCAATCAATCGCTCTGACCCAAAAAGAATTCGAGCTCGCCTTATTTTTTTTCCAAAACCTAGATCGCCCGCTATCGCGAGCCTTTATTCATGAAGCCATCTGGTCACAGGATGCTGAATTTTCCTCGCGAACGTTGGACACGCATGTCTCGAGAGTACGGAATAAGCTAGGTCTCAAGGCGGCAGCGGGCTATAGGTTGGCGCCGGTTTACAGTTTTGGCTACCAATTAGAAATATTGAAAGACTAGTCAGATGGCAGCCAGCGTCTATAATAGGTTGTGTCAACTTTTTCTGACTAATCCAGCATGCACCTGCTAGCCGTCGGACTCAACCACACCACTGCCCCTGTCTCGCTGCGCGAGAAGGTGGCCTTCCCCGCTGACCAGCTCGGTCAGGCGGTTGCGTCGGCGTGTGCTTGGTTTGACAACGTAGGCAAGCATCCGCAAGCGCAAGAAGCGGCCATCCTCTCGACATGTAATCGAACCGAGATTTACGGCGCTAGCGCGAATGACGGCAATATTGAAACAGCCTTGGATGCCACCGCGCGCTTTGTCGCGGATTATCACAAGCTGCCTTACTCAGAATTGCGCCCCTATCTGTATGCATTACCGCAGGATGAGGCCGTGCGACATGCTTTCCGCGTCGCGTCCGGTTTAGATTCCATGGTGCTAGGCGAGCCGCAAATTCTCGGTCAAATGAAAGATGCGGTTCGCCAAGCCGAAGCCGCAGGTGGGCTGGGTACTTATCTGCACCAAATGTTTCAGCGCACCTTTGCAGTTGCAAAAGAAGTGCGCTCCACCACTGAAATTGGCGCCCAAAGTGTATCGATGGCAGCCGCTGCAGTTCGCTTATCCGAACGAATTTTCGACAAGCTGAGTGAACAACATGTGCTGTTCATCGGTGCCGGCGAGATGATCGAGCTGTGCGCAACGCACTTCGCGGCACGCCATCCAAAAAGCCTCACCATTGCTAACCGCACTATCGAACGCGCTGAACAACTCGCCGAACGTTTTGGTGGCAAAGCCATGCGACTCGGCGAACTGCCTGATCAACTCGCGAATTTCGATGTTGTCGTGTCTTGCACCGCTTCGTCGCTGCCTATTATTGGTTTAGGCATGGTAGAGCGCGCTATCAAGGCGCGTCGTCGTAAACCTATCTTCATGGTGGATCTGGCGGTACCGCGCGATATCGAAACTGAAGTGTCGCGACTCAATGACGTATTCTTATACACGGTTGATGATCTCGGAACAGCCGTGCAGATCGGTTTAGAAAATCGCCAATCTGCTGTCGCCCAAGCAGAATCTATTATCGATACGCGTGTGCAGGCATTCATGCACTGGGTTGATGGTCGCGCCGTGGTTCCACTGATTCAAAACCTGCATGAAAGCAGCGAGCAAATGCGCCAAGCCGAACTCGAGCGCGCCCGCAAGCTTCTCGCTAAAGGTGAAGATATCGAAGCCGTGTTAGAAGCTTTGTCCAAAGGCCTAACCGCCAAATTCTTGCACGGCCCACAACAAGCACTGCATGCCGCGGATGCTGACGAGCGTGCACGCCTCGCGCAACTATTACCTCAATTGTTCCGCACCAAACGCTAGCTACGCTAGCCATCGATGTATTACCTCCTGCGCTTGTACACTGAGCGCCAACACCGACTCACCTTTCCCGTTAATGAAACCATCGCTGCTACTGAAGCTGGAGCAACTCGCTCAACGCCTTGAAGAAGTCGGCGCCCTTCTGAATCAGGAAGGAGCTACCGCTGACATGGATCAGTATCGCAAGCTCACGCGTGAACACTCAGAGCTTGAACCACTGATTGATTTGCATGCACAGTGGAACCAAGCCAATGACGATCTACGCGCTGCACGTGACATGCTCTCTGATCCGGAAATGAAAGCGTTTGCGCAAGAAGAAATCGACGCTGCACAAGCGCGCGCCGAACAGCTTGAAATCGAGCTGCAAAAAATGATGCTGCCGAAAGATCCGAATGATGAGCGCAACATCTTTCTGGAAATTCGTGCCGGTACTGGAGGCGATGAATCTGCGCTGTTTGCAGGAGACTTGTTACGTATGTACATACGCTATGCAGAGCGGCAACGCTGGCAAATAGAAATGGTATCGGAATCCGCCTCAGAACTCGGTGGTTACAAAGAAGTGATCGTGCGCCTGGTAGGTGCAGGAGCGTATTCGCGCATGAAATTTGAATCTGGCGGACATCGCGTACAACGCGTTCCAGAAACCGAGGCACAAGGGCGAATTCATACGTCCGCCTGCACCGTGGCTGTGATGCCTGAAGCCGATGAGATTGGCGAAGTCGACATCAACCCCGCCGATATTCGTATTGATACATATCGCGCATCGGGCGCTGGCGGACAGCATATCAACAAAACCGATTCTGCCGTTCGCATCACCCATCTGCCAACCGGTATCGTGGTGGAGTGTCAAGATGATCGCAGCCAACACAAAAACAAAGCGCAGGCGATGAAGGTGCTCGCTACTCGCATTAAGGATGTGCAATTACGTGCGCAGCAAAGTAGTGAAGCAGCGACTCGAAAATCACTCGTTGGCTCAGGAGATCGCAGCGAACGTATACGCACCTATAATTTCCCTCAAGGGCGTATTACCGATCATCGTATCAACCTAACGCTCTATAAGTTAGAAGCCGTCATGGAAGGTGATTTGGATGAGCTCACGCAAGCGCTGATGTCTGAACATCAAGCCGAACAACTCGCTGCTTTGGCCGATTAAGCTGATATGAATAAATTCGCAAAACCAGCACTATTTTTAGTCGCCCTGATAGCCATCGGGCTGCTCGGCGTGGGCTTGTATCTACAACTGGTGCAAGAGATGTTGCCTTGCCCGCTATGCATAGTGCAGCGCTACGGTTTTGCGCTAACCGCGCTATTTTGTTTGATAACGATTGCGCTACCCAACCAGTACTTGCGTGCCGGAGCAGCGGCAGCTTCACTTGCTTCGATCGCTGGGGCAGGCATCGCGATTCGCCATTTATGGGTCAAAGCGCATCCCACTATCTCTTGCGGTATTGATGTGCTTG
Organism: Pseudomonadota bacterium; assembly: GCA_041179845.1. Lineage (GTDB taxonomy): Bacteria > Pseudomonadota > Gammaproteobacteria > Burkholderiales > Burkholderiaceae_D > Pernthalerella. The sequence goes on along the minus strand of JBEGSP010000164.1, from coordinate 21,294 downwards.
AAGTATTTCTGAACAAACTAGTGTTCGCAAACTGGTTACCCACACTGTTTCAAGCTGATGGGCTGTGCACTACGGAATACGATCCTATTCTTGGATTATCGATTCCTACATGGGCACTGATCTGGTTCACCATTTTTGCAGTCAGCTTATCGCTGCTTGCGCTACGCTATCGTCGTCCTGCATGAGTCTAGAAGATTTGCTGAAATCAGCATCGGTCGAGATAATGGAAGCTAGAATTCTAGCCGCGCACAGTCTGCAGTGGTCACGTGTGCAGTTAATCACTCAAAACAAACAAATTTTATCGACTGCGCAAGTTGATGATATTCAACGCTTATTCCAACGCAGGTTGCAAGGTGAACCGATTGCCTATTTGTTGGGTCAGCGTGAATTTTATGGCCTCTCATTTGAAGTAACACCTGATGTGCTGATTCCACGCCCAGAAACGGAATTACTGGTCGAGCTTGCGATTGACCGCATGCCAAGGAATGCACGCGTGCTGGATATCGGTACGGGCTCAGGAGCGATTGCCGTTTCTTTGGCACATACACGATCTGACTCGACATTTTTTGCAACCGATATCAGCGAACAAGCGCTAGTGATAGCAAAGCGAAATAGTTTGCTTCATCAAACTGCGATTACTTTTTTTCAAAGTAATTGGTATGAGCAAGTGAATGGGAAGTTTGATCTCATCGTCAGCAACCCTCCTTACATTCGCGAAGATGACGTTCACTTGAGCCAAGGCGATTTACGCTTTGAACCTACCGATGCATTGACCGACCACAGCACGGGCTTTACAGCTATTGAAAAAATTATTCGTGGAGCGCCTTCACATTTGGAGCACGGTGGTTGGCTACTGCTTGAACATGGTTTTGATCAGGCAAACACAGTACGTGATTTATTTCACACCTCCATTTGGAGTGATGTGCATAGCTGGTGCGATCTGGCCGGGATAGAACGCGTTACAGGCGCAAGACTTCTTTAACATTCACTGCGCCGATTTACATCGTAATTTTTTCTTTCATCTTTTAACCATTAAAACTTTTCATGCTTCCATCGATTGAACAACGCCTTGCGACCGAACTCGCCGCCCGTACTGATCAAGTCGCTGCTGCGATTGCCCTCTTAGATGAAGGTGCCACCGTACCTTTCATAGCTCGCTACCGCAAGGAAGCCACTGGCGGCCTGGATGATATTCAGCTGCGATTACTCGAAGAGCGCCTGCGTTATTTACGCGAGCTGGAAAGTCGTCGTGAAGCGATCCTCGCCTCCATCGAAGAGCAAGGGAAAATGACGCCTGAGTTAAAGAAGGCAATTTTGAGTGCTGCTGACAAAACGCTGCTCGAAGATCTGTATTTACCCTATCGGCCTAAGCGTCGTACCAAAGCTCAGATTGCCATGGAAGCAGGACTGGAACCGCTAGCTAACGCCTTACTCGACGATCCGACACTCACGCCAGAGAGTGAGGCAGAAAAATATTTGCGAGCCGCATTCACTAGCGATCAAGGTGATAACCCCGGCGTACCCGACGCCAAGGCCGCTCTGGATGGCGCGCGACAAATTCTTATGGAGCGTTTTGCTGAAGATGCTCATTTACTGCAAAGCTTGCGTGAATATTTGCTTGAGCACGGTGTCGTCGATGCCAAAGTTGTTGAAGGCAAACAAGAAACTGGTGAAAAATTTTCTGATTATTTTGATTATTCCGAAAAACTCTCTGCTATACCTTCACATCGCGCTTTAGCATTACTACGCGGTCGGCGAGAGGAAATTTTATCGGTGTCGCTACGCCTCGATACTGAAATAGAAAAACCTAAATGGGATGCGCCGCATAATGCGTGCGAAGCAAAAATTAGTTCACACTTTCACATTAGCCAAAAAAATCGTGCTGCCGACAAATGGTTGCTTGACACGGTGCGCTGGACTTGGCGCGTCAAAATTTTCATTCATCTCGACACGGAATTAATGACCAAATTACGTGAAGAGGCTGAAGCAGAGGGCATACAAGTTTTTGCGCGTAACTTAAAAGCATTACTGCTCGCAGCCCCCGCTGGACCACGCGCTACTATAGGGCTAGACCCAGGTCTGCGTACCGGGGTCAAGGTTGCGGTAGTCGATGCCACTGGCAAAGTAGTCGACACCTCCACCATCTATCCTCACCAACCACGTAATGATTGGGATGGCTCACTACACACACTCGCACAACTAGCGAAAAAACATCAGGTGTCACTCATCGCCATTGGTAATGGCACCGCATCGCGTGAAACGGATCGTTTAGCGCAAGACCTGATCACTCAGAATGCCGACTTAAAACTTAACAAAATTGTCGTCTCTGAAGCCGGTGCTTCCGTGTATTCAGCCTCTGAGTTTGCATCCAAAGAATTACCCGACTTAGATGTCTCAATACGAGGCGCTGTTTCGATTGCACGGCGATTACAAGATCCTCTTGCTGAACTGGTAAAAATCGATCCGAAATCGATTGGCGTTGGTCAGTATCAGCACGATGTTTCTCAAACTCGCTTAGCGCGAGCGTTGGATGCGGTGGTTGAAGATTGCGTTAATGCGGTGGGGGTTGATGTCAACACAGCATCAGCGCCTTTATTGGCGCGTGTATCAGGTCTTAGCTCAACGGTTGCGCAAAGCATTGTTCATCACCGCGATCAAAAAGGAATGTTCCGCTCACGCGCAGCGTTGTTAGACGTTCCGCGTCTGGGTGAAAAAACGTTTGAACAAGCGGCCGGATTTTTGCGTGTCATGAATGGTGACAATCCTTTGGATGCTTCGGCCGTTCATCCGGAATCCTATCCATTGGTTGAAAAAATACTTGCCGACATAAAGCGTGATGTGAAATCTATGATCGGTGACAGCGCGTTACTGAAATCACTCGATCCAAAGCGTTTCGCCGATCAGCAGTTCGGATTACCTACCGTGATCGATATCTTAAAAGAGCTCGATAAGCCCGGACGTGATCCCCGCCCTGCTTTCGTTACAGCGAGTTTCCGTGATGGCGTAGAAGATCTGAAGGATCTTCAACCGGATATGATTCTTGAAGGTGTTGTGACGAATGTCGCTGCATTTGGTGCCTTTGTAGATATCGGCGTTCATCAAGATGGCTTGGTACATATTTCTGCGCTCTCGAATGAATTCGTCAAAGATCCGCATGCCGTCGTAAAAGCGGGCCAAGTAGTCAAAGTCAAAGTGCTGGAAGTCGATATTAAGCGCAAACGGATTGCGCTCACCATGCGGCTAAATGACACAGCGGCCGCGCAAGATCAGCGACGGCTAGGGTCGGAACGCCCAGACGCACGCGAGCGTTCCGTAAAACATAAGCCCGTACAAGAAATGGCAACATCCGGATCGGCGATGGCTGCAGCTTTTGCCAAACTGAAGAAATAAACCGAGTGTCTACCGGATGTCTTCTGGCGCGGCTGCTTGTACCCCAAGACATCCGGCGGGCGCATCCGCTTTTCCCTATAATGTGGTTTTCCCTTTACACCCCGCCAAGAGGACGCAATGAGTGACGTTAAATCCTGGATCAAAGAAACCGTCAGCACCCATTCAGTCGTGCTGTTCATGAAGGGCACCGCCCAATTCCCACAATGTGGATTCTCAGGTCGCGCCATCGAGCTGCTGAAAGAAACCGGCGTGCAGGATCTGGTGACTGTCAATGTTTTAGACGATGACGAAGTCCGCCAAGGAATCAAAGAGTTTTCGAACTGGCCTACGATTCCTCAGCTGTACGTCAAAGGTGAATTCATCGGTGGCGCTGACATCATGAATGAAATGCACGCATCGGGCGAACTACAGACTCTGCTGAAAGCATAGATTTTATGAAACGCTTGGTCGTTGCCATCACCGGCGCCTCGGGCGCTATGTATGGCATACGATTGCTGCAGTGGCTGCGCGAAAGCACTCAGGTTGAAACACATTTGATGATCTCGGATGCGGGTGTTCTTAGCCTGCATTACGAGCTCGATATGAAACGCAAGGATGTTGAAGCGCTGGCTGATGTGGTTCACAGCGTGCGTGATGTGGGGGCGTGTGTGGCCAGCGGTTCGTTTCAATCCGAAGGCATGATCGTTGCCCCCTGCTCGATGAAAACCTTGGGGTCCGTCGCCCACGGCCTGTCTGACAATCTAATATCTCGTGCTGCCGATGTGATGCTGAAAGAACGTCGACGCCTCGTGTTAATGGTGCGTGAGACGCCGTTTAATCTCGCTCACTTACGCAACATGACATCGGTGACCGAAATGGGCGGTATTATTTACCCTCCGCTGCCCGCGCTCTACCAAAAACCCCAAAGCATAGAAGATATGGTTGATCACACAACCGGTCGAGTATTAGATTTATTCGGCATTCAACAAACACTTGCGCCACAATGGCAGGGCATTAAACTACAACGCGCCGAATCATAATCAGGTGCGTCCTTGGCTATCGCTAGGGCTTGATTGATTTTTCTCGTTTTGCCGTTCCCGCTTATCTTTCAAGCCGCCAACCATACGATCAACCGCTGCGTTGAAACCGTCCATAGAAAATTTATTCACTTTGAACTTACCGTCACTGAGCGGAAAAGCAAAACCAACAACCAGAGTTTTCTTAAATGCCTGATTGATCGCATCTGACTCATTGAACCAATACACCATGATGTCGCCATTGGCAGTGGTAACCGGTTCACAGACTGACTCTACGGATACGGCACCACCCTCAGTCGTAATCATCAACGGATAGTTACTGCTGGGCTCGCAATTAATGCCATTCGCAAAGTAGTAGCGACAATTCCCTTCAGCACACAAAATTCCAAAGGTAGACAAACCATTTTCATGCGTTCCCGCCTCACCCATACCTTCAAGAAATTGAGAATACCAATCGCCGTGCTCTACTCTGTCATCGGCCTGTACACATGAAGGCAAAAATAGTAACCACGCTAACACTATCAACGCTAAACGCATGGAACGCTCCAAAAATTTGATGACGATAAAACCGTCTGCACTATCGAATTAATTTAATCATCCATATCCAAGCGTGCTTCGCCTAAACCAGACACTTCAATTCGAACCCTATCACCGGCATTCAGCCACTGTGTTTGAACTACACTACCCAACAATACGAACTCACCTGCTTTAATCCCTGGCAAGCCATGCTCACCATGCGCATTGGCTAACCAAGCGAGGGCATTCAACGGATGACCCATTACCAACGAACTCACACCGCTGGCGACTTCAACATCATTAATCCAGGTGCGTCCGGTTAGCGCAGCGAGATCTAAATGATGCCAATCGCTGACCGGGTCACCCAATACGCAACCCGCATTGTAAAAATCGTCCGCAGCTAAGGTACGCACTCCGAGCGCGCGATAATCTTCGTAGCGCTCGTCAACCAGCTCCATACCCACCATCACCTCGCCCACAGCGCTTTCAACACTTTCACGCGTATATGGAATGGAACTCGGAAGCAGATCATGTGATAGACGAACGGCAATCTCACATTCAATACCAATTTTTACAAAGCCATGGCGCGGAACACGGCCATGTTTGTGCATGACTGTTTTACTAAACACACGTCCCGTGGCTGGATGATCAATATTCACAAAAGCCTGCATTACGGGGGTGGTACATCCAATTTTGTGGCCAACCACATCGCCTAAACCCGCCGCCGTTAGCATCACATTTAATGCGGATTGAATCGCATAACACTCGGTCATGTTCTTGGGTGCCAAATCGTCCGGCAAATGCGTTATTGGTTTCAACGCGAGACGCTGTGGCATTAATAAGGCGGCTGCTTGTTGTGCTCTTGTTTGCAAGATGTCCCCTGACTTGGCAAATTGATGTTTACATGAGATGTAGCAAGTCTAGCAAAAATGTAACTTCACTACCGACTTCTTATGCAAAGCGACTAAGCGCCCTGAATTGACTGAAAGTTGATGCAATTTTCAATCAATTCATCACAAATTTTTCATGTATGTAAAACGCTAATAGTTTGGCTTTCCCGAGGGTATAATCCGCCGTTTTCTTTGACCCGGAATACGCGTAACACGGAGAATACTTAATGAATTCCATACTGAAACAAGCCGCATGGATAGCGCTTGCACTTGTCGGCGCAATCTCACTGGGAACGGTGGCTCTCTCTCGTGGCGAGAGTATCAATGCGCTATGGATTGTCGTTGCAGCTGTCGCCATCTACCTAATTGGCTATCGCTACTACGCACGCTTTATTGCGAACAGCGTAATGCAACTCGATGCCCTTCGCACTACGCCGGCGGTTCGTTTAAACGATGGATTGGATTACGTACCTACTAACAAGCACGTACTGTTCGGACATCACTTTGCTGCTATCGCAGGCGCAGGCCCATTAGTGGGCCCTGTACTCGCCGCACAAATGGGTTATTTACCGGGCATGATGTGGATACTGGTTGGCGCTATTCTGGCTGGTGCTGTTCAAGATTTCATGATCTTGTTTATTTCTACCCGACGCGATGGTCGATCGCTCGGCGATTTAATCAAATCAGAATTGGGATTAGTTCCCGGTGTGATTGCTCTGTTCGGCACATTCATGATCATGACAATTTTGCTAGCGGTATTGGCATTGATTGTTGTGAAAGCTCTAGCTGAAAGTCCATGGGGTACATTTACTGTCGCAGCTACCATACCGATTGCTCTGTTTATGGGCGTGTATAGCCGCTATATACGACCCGGCCGAGTTGGCGAAATATCGGTCATTGGTTTTATTCTTTTAATGGCCTCTATCGTGCTCGGCGGACAGGTCGCAGCCGATCCTATTTGGGGTCCGATGTTCACGTTCAATGGTAAGCAGTTAACGTGGATGTTATTGGCTTATGGAGTTATCGCCTCTGTGCTGCCCGTTTGGTTATTGCTGGCACCGCGTGATTACTTGTCTACCTTCCTGAAAATTGGCGCCATCGTCGCGCTCGCGCTGGGCATTGTGTTTGTTGCACCCCAACTCAAAATGCCTGCCATCACCAAGTTTATCGATGGCACTGGCCCAGTATGGGCGGGCAATATGTTCCCCTTCTTGTTCATTACCATCGCCTGTGGCGCGGTATCTGGGTTTCATTCGCTCATCTCATCTGGAACAACGCCGAAGTTACTCGAGAATGAAATGCATGCTCCCTACATTGGTTATGGCGGCATGTTGATGGAATCCTTCGTTGCGATCATGGCGCTCGTTGCAGCGTCCATCATTGAACCAGGTGTTTACTTTGCGATGAACAGCCCCGCTGCACTGATAGGTACGACTCCCGAGAGCGCAGCTGCAGCGATCAGCCAATGGGGATTCATGATCACCCCAGAAATGCTGCAACAAACAGCGGCCGACGTGGGTGAAGCGACCATCATTTCTCGTACTGGCGGTGCGCCTACATTAGCTGTTGGCATGGCGAGTATTTTTGCTTCCGTGTTGGGTGGACAAGCTCTGATGGCCTTCTGGTATCACTTTGCGATTTTGTTCGAAGCCTTGTTCATTCTGACGGCGGTCGATGCGGGCACGCGCGTCGGTCGTTTCATGTTGCAAGATCTGATCGGCACCTTGGTGCCTTCGTTTAAAAATATTCACGGCCTCGCATCCAACATCATCGCCACCCTATTATGTGTCGCTGCCTGGGGATACTTCCTTTACCAAGGCGTTATCGATCCTCTGGGCGGTATCAACACGCTCTGGCCATTGTTTGGGATTTCGAATCAAATGCTGGCAGCCGTTGCGCTGATCTTAGCAACGGTTGTTCTTTTCAAACTCAAACGCGAGAAATTTGCGTGGGTAACTTTAGTACCGACAACGTGGCTTTTGATTTGTACGTTAACCGCTGGCTATCAAAAACTCTTTCATGAAAATCCACGTATAGGATTTCTGGCACACGCCAGCAAATTCAAAGCGGCAGCGGCCGAGGATCAATTACTGGCACCGGCAAAATCAGCGGCTCAGATGCAGCAAATTATTGTGAATGACTACATCGATGCCACTCTAGCTGCTATTTTTATGATCGTCGTGCTGTCGGTGCTGTTCTACGGTATTCGCGCATGTCTGCAAGCCCTTAAAGACCACCAACCGAGCACCCACGAATCTGACGCAACTGCGCCTATTGGCTCAGCTAGCGCCTAATCCTAAACTTGCGAAAATATCATGCTAGATGAACTCGGAAAGCTAGGTTCGTATCTCGGGCAGACTGCCAGACTGATGGTGGGTCTGCCTGATTACGACAATTATCTTAATCACATGGAAAAAACTCATCCAGATCAAATTGTGATGACGTATGAAGAGTTTTTCCGGGAACGACAAGATGCTCGCTACGGCGGCAATGGACGAATTGCACGTTGCTGCTGAGCTGGCCTGAAGCCGCTCAGCGACCGCTTTCAAACCGGTTTCAGGACAGCCCGGTAAAGCACGGCACCTCAAATGGAAAAAGCCCGAAGTCTCTACGACTTCGGGCTTTTTTGTTTGGTGCCGACTGCAGGACTTGAACCCGCCACCCCATGATTACAAATCAAGTGCTCTACCAGATGAGCTAAGCCGGCTAAAAATCAGACGAGATTATACGTTATTTAATCCGGGTAAGCTTAGGTTTGCCATGCGTCTTGGGTGGATCTGGATCAGGCTTGTCATCATCACCCCTGGGAACCGACGCCAATACTGATGTCAACATGGGCGCTCCCTGAACTCGCTCCGACTCTGCGCTGAGTTTGGCGGCCTGTAATTTCTTCGCATCAGGCTTTTTTTTCCGCTCTTGCTGGTCCTCGCGCTTAACCTCAAACGCCATACCTTGACCATTCTCTCGCGCATAAATCGCGCTCACGTTTTCTACAGGCACTTCTATCTCGCGCGCCACTCCACCAAACCGCGCCTTGAAATGGATGAAGTCATTATCCATCTTAAGGTTACCCGTCGCATCGAAGCTGATGTTGAGAACGATCTCACCATTTTTCACAAACTCAGCTGGAACGTGGGTTCTCGCATCAACCGCCACCACAATATAAGGGGTGTATCCATTATCGGTACACCACTCATACAGCGCTCGCAGCAAATAGGGTTTGGTTGAAGTTTCTGACATACCTTGGCTCACATATCGCTTTTAGCGACGCATAACCTTTTCGGAGGGTGTCAATGCCTCGATATAGGCCGGACGCGAAAAAATACGTTCCGCATATTTCATCAAGGGTGCAGCCGTTTTTGACAACTCCACACCATAATGATCTAGACGCCAGAGCAAAGGGGCGATGGCAACATCAAGCATCGAAAATTCTTCGCCAAGCATATATTTATTTTTTAAGAATAAAGGGGCTAGCGTCGTTAAGCGGTCGCGAATTTCATTGCGCGCTTTTTCATGGCTTTTTTCTGCTGAACGCGATTTTTCATTCTCAAGAGAATGCACGTGCACAAACAATTCTTTTTCAAAGTTAAATAACATCAAACGCGCACGCGCACGCATTAACGGATCAGCCGGCATCAGTTGCGGATGCGGGAAACGCTCATCGATGTACTCATTGATGATGTTCGACTCGTACAGAACGAGCTCGCGCTCAACGAGAATCGGAACCTGACCATACGGATTCATGGTCGAAATATCTTCTGGCTTGTTAAACAAATCCACGTCGCGAATTTCGAAGTCCATTCCTTTTTCAAAAAGGACCAGACGGCAGCGTTGTGAAAATGGGCACGTTGTACCCGAATAGAGAACCATCATTTTTGCAGTTCCTTGGAAACAAAGAGGGTGAGACAGCGACTGCGCCTCACCCTGCTGACGAATATTCTGCTTTTGGCTAAGGCCTGTTTTTGTTTTTAATCAAAACATCTTGCAGGGCACGACAAAACAGAACCTGTTATTTGACTTCTTTCCAGAAAGACGCATTCAAACGCCAGGTCAGAAATACCAAAATAGACATGAACAACAAAACCCACACACCGAGTTGCTGACGCTTGTTTTTTACTGGCTCACTCATCCAAGCCATAAAGCCAACTAAATCGGCGATCTGAGCATCGTAGGCCTGCGAACTGAGTTTTCCAGGCTTGATCTGCTCAAAGCCTTCAAACTTGTGCACAGTCTTGGATTCATCGTGCGGGTCCTTCTCTTCAACAAATTTCGCCTTACGAACACCCTGCAAATCCCACAGTACATGCGGCATAGCGACATTCGGATAAACCAGGTTATTCCAGCCAGTAGCACGACTCGGATCTTTGTAATAAGTACGCAAATACGTATAAACGTAGTCGGCACCCGAACCTTGACCCGATGCCTTGGCACGCACGATCACTGACAAATCAGGAGGGACCGCACCAAACCAAGCTTTGGCATCCTTTTCAGCCAAACTGACTTTCATCAGGTCGCCTACTTTTTCAGAAGTAAAAAGTAAGTTAGCTCGAATTTGATCGTCTGACAAACCAATGTCGCGCAAGCGGTTGTAACGTACCAGCGACGCTGAGTGACAGTTCAAGCAGTAGTTAACAAACAAACGCGCACCATTTTGCAAAGCCGAGAGATCATTGCCTCGCTCAGGAGCGTGATCGAGGGGGAAGCCACCCTCGGACGCGACAGCCAACAAAGGCACCAACGCTATCGTCGCTAGAAATTTTTTAAGCAGTTTCATTCCTGTTTTCCTTTTGCGACTTAGTGCGGATGAAATGTCACGCGACTTGGCACAGGTTTAAATTCACCCATTTGGCTCCACCAAGGCATCAGCAAGAAAAATCCAAAATAGATGAAGGTGCAAACCTGCGAGACAAACGTACCAATGGCTGTAGGTGCCTGCACACCGAGATAGCCCAGTATCAAAAACGCGATACCAAACACGATGTAGACAATCTTGTGCCAATCAGGGCGATAACGAATCGATCTGACGGGTGACAGATCTAGCCAAGGCATAGCGGCCAAAATCAACACCGATACACCCATCAACACCACACCCCAGAATTTTGCATCAAGTACCAACATAGCGATGATCACAACAACCGCACCTCCCATCACAGCATTCTTGATCATCTGCGGCAATCTAGTCTTCAAAACAATCAGAGCGGCATAACCAGCCACACCCAATATCAACGCCATCATGAATTGCGATGTAGTAGCGCGAAGAATTGAATAGTAAGGCGTGAAATACCAGACCGGTGCAATGTGAGGCGGTGTTTTGAGTGGATCAGCCGGAATGAAATTGTTGTATTCCAAGAAGTAGCCGCCCATTTCTGGCGCAAAGAAAATCACTGCGCTGAAAATGAAGAGGAACACTGACACACCAAAAATATCTTTGGTCGAATAATAAGGATGCGAAGGAATCGTATCAACACCGTGGCCATCAGGGCCTAGGTTGTCTTTGACTTCGATGCCGTCTGGATTGTTTGAGCCGACTTCATGTAGGGCGATCAAATGCGCGACTACTAAGCCCAACAAAACCAAAGGAATCGCAATCACATGAAACGCGAAGAAGCGATTCAAGGTCGCATCAGAGACAACATAGTCACCGCGAATCCAGAGCGAAAGATCAGGGCCAATGAAAGGAATCGCTCCAAACAAGTTAACGATTACCTGTGCGCCCCAATACGACATCTGACCCCATGGCAAGAGGTAGCCGAAGAATGCTTCACCCATTAAACACAGGAAAATGCCGACTCCAAACAACCAGATCAATTCACGCGGCTTACGATACGAGCCGTACAAAAGCGCGCGCATCATGTGAAGGTAAACCACAATAAAAAATGCTGAGGCGCCGGTCGAGTGCATGTAGCGAACCAGCCAACCCCAAGGCACTTCGCGCATGATGTACTCAACAGACGCAAATGCGAGAGTTGCATCTGGCTTGTAATTCATCACCAAGAAAATGCCAGTAACAATTTGAATGACCAACACCAAAGCAGCCAAGGATCCAAACAGATAAAGGATGTTGAAGTTCTTCGGTGCGTGATACTTGCCCCATTGATCATTCCACAGCTTAGTCAAAGGGAAGCGGGAGTCAACCCAACCCAACGCCTTCTGAGCTATTGGAGCATCTGCAGGTAATTTTTTCTCGACAAAAGCCATGATTACGCCTCGCCTTTCTCGTCTTTACCAATTGCTATACGGGTTTCGCTTAAATACATATGGCGAGGAACCTGAAGGTTATCGGGTGCGGGCTTGTTTTTATAAACACGACCGGCCAAATCAAATGTAGAGCCATGACATGGGCACAAGAATCCGCCAGCCCAATCATCCGGCAACGAAGGCTGAGCGCCCGTCTGAAATTTGGTGGATGGCGAACAACCCAAGTGCGAGCAAATACCAACCGCCACCAGAATCTCTGGTTTGATAGAGCGATATTCGTTGCGAGCGTAGGCAGGAGTCAGATCATCGGGATTACGCTCTGATTTAGGATCAGCCACCAAGGCGTCGGTTTTCTTCAGCGAAGAAACCATATCTGGGGTGCGTTTAATTACCCAGACTGGCTTACCGCGCCACTCGACAGTTTTCATTTCGCCTGGTTTGAGATCGGCAATGTCGATCTCAACGGGCGCACCTGCAGCCTTGGCTCGCTCGGATGGTTCAAACGTCGACACGAAGGCAGCAGTTGCTGCCAAACCCGCCACGCCGCCGGCAGCACAGGTTGCGACCAACAAGCCGCGACGGCTTGAGTCGACCTGATTTTCGTCACTCATAACAACCCCAATCGATGAAATTGCAAAATTTGTACGGAACTTCCCAGAACCCGCCATTATAGCGGAGCGCCTTTTTTCTTTCAAAGAAACACGAGAAAACCCGCACTTTTTGGTGGGCGTTGAGGAATCGGCTGGGTTTGGGGTAAAAAGACGCTATTTAATTAGCAATTATTTACCAAATCGTAGCCTAGAGATATCAGTCGGCTTCGACCGGCCGATCAGACGTCTGAGCGAAACCTTCCACGGGAAGCAGGCCTCGGCGACGCGCTTCATAAACGGCCTCACCCCTTGAATGAACAGAGAGCTTGCCGTAGATGTGCTTAATGTGCGTTTGAACGGTGCCAATTGAAAGCCCCAAGGCGCTGGCCACCTTGGCATACGAACTACCCCGCGCAATTAATTGCAAAATCGCTGCCTCGCGCCGCGTAAGAGAATTCCAACTTGAGCGCACCGGATCGGCTAATAAATTGCTCTGCAAACGCATACGCGTCAGCACTTTGCGAGCTATCACGGGACTGATGGGAGAACCACCGTTGAGCACTTCAAGCAAGGCGCGCACCACTTCTTTATGCCCCGTCTCCTTGAGCACGTATCCGGAGGCACCTGCTTCGATGCAGGCCAGCACCTGATCTTCGTCTGAAGACATAGTGATCACCATGATGTCAGCCTGAGGATTGAGTCGACGGCAGGCATCGATAACAATCAATCCCGAGCCATCAGGAAATCCAAGATCAGTTAAGAGCAAATCACACTGATTTAATTCCAACCAAATCAATGCATCCGCCACTGTGCTGCACGAACCTGCGAGCAACAAAGAGGATTCCAGTTCAATAGCGTTACAAAGAAGACGACGAGTAACCGCATCATCCTCCACAACCATCACTCTGGCACGATACGAAGGCGATATACAACGCATGATAAAAATTTAACCAAACAAGCAGGAATGTCATCGGTGGGCATTCACTGCACTTTAGTTCCAAAAACATATTTAAAACTTAGGGAGATGCTGATTTATTGCGTATTTATGGCACGCCTGAGTAGCTGTGCGGCTCGGCGCAAGGCAAAAACGCTTAGCTTCGGTTCTTTAATTGAGAAATATCTGGTTTTAATTTAATCAGTACTTGGGGAGTTTTCATCGCTTTTTAATAAAAATCTCACTAACACAGCAAACCAACAAAAAAATCAATGATCACATCACAAAATAGTGGCGCATCACGATTCATTTATTTGGGTAACTAAAATTAAATTGCGAAGATTAAATAAAGTCGGCAATCGCACACTCAGTGATATTTTCGATCACCGCCTCCAGAGCAACAACGCGAATAGCTACTCGCTTTAAACCGGATTATGGATATCAATGAATTGGTGACGAATACCCAATTGTTTTGAAACGTGTTGACCTAATGCCTGAACACCATAACGCTCGGTCGCATGATGACCACATGCAAGATAGGGCACATCCATTTCACGCGACAGATGAACTGTCTGCTCGGAAATTTCACCGCTAATGTAAACATCCGCTCCTGCATTAATTGCATCGGAAAACATACTTTGCGCAGCGCCGGTACACCACGCGACTCGATTCAACACTTTATCTGGATCGCCAATCAGCGTGGGTGCGCGCCCTAATTTTTGCTGGATGTGGTTGGCAAGATCCCCTACTGTTTTTACGTCGGCCTGAGCGTTACCTACCCATCCTAGCTCTTGATCACCAAAACGCGAGGTGGGTTGAAATCCAAACAAGCTACCTAGTTGCGCGTTATTACCAAGCACAGCGTGCGAATCTAACGGTAAGTGATACGCATACAAATTGACATCGTGTGCCAGCAAAAGTTGTAGACGACGCTTGAGTGGGCCCACCACGCGAGCATCTTCTCCGCGCCAAAAATAACCATGATGTACGATCACCGCATCAGCACCTTCCTCAATCGCAGCCTCCAATAAAGCGATGCTCGCTGTCACACCGGTGACGATCAAACCAACACGGTCTTTACCTTCGACTTGAAGGCCATTTGGGCAATAGTCACGAAAACGGGTAATATCGAGCTCACTGGCAAGAAAATTTGTCAGCTCGTCGCGTGGCACGATCTTCGAATTCATCTCTTTCCCTTTTTTATAGTATGCGTCGTCTCTGGTTGCTGTTTGCGCAGGTTGTCACAATTGCCCTTGCATTGTGGTTCATTGTAGCGACCCTAAAGCCTGAATGGCTCGCTAATAATACGGCGGCGGTGGGGATCGCATCCACGCGTGTACCGGTGCTGGAAGCGTCTAGCCCTATCACTTCACAGGCGACGTACCGCGAATCAGCGCAACGCGCGATGCCTGCGGTCGTCAACATTTTTACCACCAAAGAAGCAAAACAGTCGGCACACCCGTTTAATAACGATCCACTGTTTCGACGTTTTTTTGGTGATGGCTTTGGGCAAGACGAGCGCCAGTTCAGCTTGGGGTCCGGGGTCATCATTAGCCCAGAAGGGTACATACTCACTAATAACCATGTAGTCGAGGCAGCTGATGAAATCGAAGTCGCTCTGGCCGATGGACGCAAAGTTTCAGCAAAACTCGTTGGAACCGATCCCGACACTGATTTGGCGGTGATTAAGGTCAACTTAACTGGTTTGCCATCGATTACCTTAGGGCGCATCGAAGGCACCAAAGTCGGTGATGTGGTTCTTGCTATTGGTAATCCCTTCGGAGTTGGTCAGACCGTCACTATGGGGATTGTTTCTGCCTTAGGCCGGAATCATCTAGGCATCAACACGTTCGAAAATTTCATCCAGACCGATGCAGCCATTAATCCGGGCAATTCCGGCGGTGCGTTGGTAGATACTCAAGGTCATCTGCTGGGCATTAATACGGCAATCTATTCGCGCAGCGGCGGCTCGCTGGGAATTGGTTTTGCAATTCCAGTGACCACCGTTAAAACGGTGATGGATGCGATTATTAAAAATGGTCAGGTCATTCGTGGTTGGATTGGAGTTGAACCACAAGACATCACACCTGAGCTGGCTGAGAGTTTTAATTTACAAAAATCCTCAGGCACCATCATCGCTGGTGTGTTGAAAGGCGGTCCGGCTGATAAAGCTGGCGTTAAACCGGGTGATATTTTGATCTCGGTAGCCGGTAAGCCAGTTTCCGATACGGTATCTATGCTCAATCTGGTTGCTCAGCTCAGTCCCGGGGAAACCGTCAAGCTGACCGTATTGCGCAAGTCTCGCGAAGCGGTGCTCGAATTGACCGTCGGCCGCCGGCCGCGCATGAAACAACCCCGCTTGCCACAAGGCGAATAAGAATGCACTTGCGCGACCTGGTTCAGTTTTTGAGTGAATTAGAAGAGAACAATAATCGTGCATGGTTTGTGATGAACAAACCGCGCTATGACATTTTGCGCGCTGAATTACTCGAGCTGGTGACTGGCTTAATCCATGAGATTACCCTTTTCGATCCAGCGATAGCCGGCTGCAATCCCAAAAAAGCGCTATTCCGAATAAATCGCGATTTGCGATTTGCACGCGGTCGTCCACCGTACAAAACCACCTTCTCTGCAGCGATTACGGCCAGCGGCTTAAAAAAGCCAAGCCAGGGCGGTGGCCCTGCCTATTATTTTCATATTGATGCTCACGGCAAAATGCTAATCGCCGGCGGTGAGTATCGACCACCGGCTGACAGGCTTCGCGCAATACGCAACCATATCGTGAACGATCCGACTGGTTTTCGTAAGCTAATGAAAAACGCGAAATTAAATTCAGTATTCGGTGGTCTGCAGCAAGAAGACAAAACCATCCGTATGCCAAAAGGGTTTGATGTCGACTCACCGAATGCTGAAGCCTTGAAGCTAAAAAGCTATATCGCTTGGCATGAAATCAGCGTGCGCACGATGGCGCCAGCTACGTTACCCAAACGATTGATAGATGATTTTAAAGCGGCAGAAGCACTGGTGAAATGGCTACGCAGTGCTGGGCCAACATTGTGAGAAATAGCTAGTTGAAGCGCTGCCGTGTCAAACAGCATTAAACGGCATTAGACCGTATCGGAAGTATCTTCAGGCGCTCGGGTCGCCCGCTCAAACAGGGGCGCTAATAACAACCCCACCTCGTACAACAAGCATAAAGGCACTGCGAGAAATAATTGGCTCATGATGTCGGGTGGCGTCACCACGGCAGCAATCACAAACGCGCCAACAATCACATAAGGGCGTATCTCTTTGAGCTTCTCAACTGTCACTAAACCCATGCGCACTAAAACGATGACTACCACCGGCACTTCAAAGGTGATGCCAAATGCTAGGCACATGGTTAAAACAAAATCCAGATAATTTTCGATATCGGGCGCTACCGAAATCGATTTGGGGGCGAAGTCGTTAATGAATTTAAAGACTGTCCCAAAAACAAAGTAATAACAAAACCCCACACCGAGCAAGAAGAGCAGGGACGATGAAATAATCAGCGGCGCAACAAGTCGCTTCTCATGCATGTAGAGGCCAGGCGCCACAAATGCCCAGGCTTGATACAACACCCATGGCAAAGAGATCATCAGCGCCATCATCATCGTGACTTTCATGGGCACCATGAACGGGGTAATCACACCGGTGGCAATCATCTTCGAGCCTTCCGGCAAGGCATTCATCATCGGTTGAGCAACGATGTCGTACATGGCTGCAGCACCTGGCCATATCGCAAACAAAACGATGAACACCGCCAAAACTACGGCGGAGGCGCGCACCAACCTAGTTCTCAACTCAACCAGATGAGAAATGAAGTTATCTTTAAGACCCGAGAAATTATCGTCAGACATTTAATTAAAGAACCTTGCAGGTTTGCTTCGACCAGGACGATAACGAACAACGCGAGCAGCAGCTGAGATCACGCGAGTACGACGCCCAGTCTTACGCTTGAACCACATTGGCAATGAAGAATTCTGAGTCAATTTCTTTTTGCGGAAATCGCGCTGTTTGGCAGCAATTTCACCTTCACTAGGAACACGCAAACCTTCATGGACCCCAACAAACGCCTGATTAGCTTCGGCAATCGCTTTGCTGAAATCTTGTTCAGCCTCCGCAATATCATCAGCTACCGATTTATTCAGATCATTGGCTGAGCTGACAATGTTGTCCTGCATCTTGCGCAGCTCTTCCATTTGCATTTCGCGATTGACTTCGGCTTTCACATTGCTGATGTAGCGCTGCGCACGCCCAAACAAAGTCCCAGCCATACGCGCAACCGCGGGCAATCTCTCAGGACCGATCACCACCAGAGCGACCGCGCCGATCAGGGCAATTTTGGTGAGACCTAGGTCAATCATGGGGATGGAAGCTCAGGAAATGGCACATCAAACGGTCGCGGTCGACGCGACCGTTGCAAAGGCAAACAATCTTAGCTCTTGGATTTTTCGCGAGCTTCGACGTCTATAGTCGATTTATCAGCGACCTGCGTTGCAGGAGCGGCTGGCTTTTCCTCTTCACCGCCCTTAACGCCATCCTTAAAACCTTTGACGGCCTTGCCCAGATCCGACCCAATATTGCCGAGCTTCTTGGTGCCAAATACCAGCATCACGATAACTAGCACGATGACCCAGTGCCAAATACTGAACGAACCCATTCTTATCTCCTAGGAATACTTTGCAAAACCAAGCAAATCAATGCTGACCCTTCCATGGACGCTGACCGCCCATGACATGTAGATGCAGATGGTACACCTCCTGCCCACCATCAGGACCAGTATTGATCAGCGCCTTAAAGCCACCAGAAGGGCCGTTTGCTGCATCGTCATAGCCAGCGCCCAACTGCTGCGCTAGCTTGGGTGCCAGCAACATCATTTTACCCAACAATGCCTGATGCTTATCGCTGCTATCGGCGAGCGTTGGCAGATGCTCTCTTGGCACAATCAAAAAATGGACCGGAGCCGCTGGATTGATATCGTGAAAGGCAATGACCTGCTCGTCTTGGTAGATCAATTTAGCAGGAATAGTACCTGCAGCAATCTTGCAAAAAATGCAGCTATCCACGTTCTCGCTCCTATTCATCTTTGTTTTTTTCGGTGCCTGGCCAACCACTCGCTCAACCCTGAGAAAAATCCGGGGTGAAATTATTTTTGGCGCTCTGCTGCTTCACGCTGCTGTAGTTTGCGGTTGGCCATTTCCTCAATGCCCGACAAGCCTTCACGCCTGGCTAACTCATCCAACACTTGCTGCGGAGTGAGGTTGTATTGCGCCAGCATGATCAAGGAATGAAACCACAAGTCAGCGCATTCATAAACCAGCTTGCTGGCTTCGCTACCGTGTCGCACATCCTTGGCCGCCATGACTGTCTCGGTCGCCTCTTCGCCAATTTTTTTCAGTATCGCGTCATCGCCTTTTTGAAACAGACGTGATACGTATGATTTGTCAGGATCGCCGCCCGCTTCAAGCTTGCGCGATTCGATCACCTCGGCCAGTCGTTGCAGAATATCGCTCATTTTTGTTTGTCGTAAATGTCTTCCGGCGCTTTGAGAACGGGATCCGCTGCTACCCATTCGATCTGCCCATCGGTATTTTCAAATTTCTGAAAAAAACAGGAATGCCTTCCTGTATGGCAAGCCAAATCGCCTACCTGAGTAATTTTTAACAACAACACATCTTCATCGCAATCCAAGCGCATCTCATGCACCTGTTGAAAGTGACCTGATTCTTCGCCTTTATGCCACAGCTTTTTGCGTGAACGACTCCAGTAAACGGCCTGCCCAAGCTCGACTGTGCGAGCCAGCGCATCGCGATTCATCCACGCAAACATCAACACATCATTCGAACCCACTTCCTGGGCAATGACTGGCACCAAACCATTTTCGTCCCACTTGATTCGGTTTAGCCATTTAGCGCTTGCGATCATGCCAACCTCATAGGAATACCTTGCGCGGCCATGAATTGTTTAGCCTCTCCAACACTGTGATGCTGATAGTGAAAAATACTAGCCGCTAATACCGCATCGGCATGGCCCTTGACGATGCCATCGGCCAGATCTTGCAAACCACCGACGCCACCTGAAGCGATCACTGGTATTGATACCGCATCCGACACCGCACTCGTCAGCGCAAGATCAAATCCTGATCGGGTACCGTCGCGATCCATGCTGGTTAAGAGAATTTCACCTGCGCCTAAGGCCTGCATTTTGCGCGCCCATTCAACGGCATCAAGACCAGTCGCCTTACGTCCACCGTGGGTAAATACCTCCCAGTGACCGGCCTCGCTACGCTTGGCATCAATCGCCACAACGATGCATTGCGAGCCATATTTTTTCGCAGCGTCCTGCACCAGCTGGGGATTTGTCACCGCTGAAGTATTGATGCTGACTTTGTCTGCGCCCGCATTAAGCAATCGTCGCACGTCATCGACAACGCGCACACCACCACCAACGGTGAGCGGAATAAACACTTGAGACGCTACTGCTTCGATGATGTGGAGTATTAAATCTCGGTCGTCAGATGACGCGGTGATATCCAAAAAGGTGATTTCGTCGGCGCCCTGTTCGTCATAGCGACGTGCGATCTCGACCGGGTCACCCGCATCGCGCAGTTCAACGAAATTCACACCCTTAACCACCCGCCCGGCGGTCACGTCCAGGCAGGGAATGATACGTTTAGCGAGGGTCATCTTAGTCTTCTTCGCCGATCTCGCCGGTGAGAAGATCCGCACGGTCTTGCGCTTTTTGCAGATCAAGCGTTCCTTCGTAAATCGAACGACCACAAATCACGCCCTCGATACCTTCATCCTGAACGGCACATAGCGCTTCGACATCCTTGATGTCATGCACACCACCCGAGGCAATCACGGGAATGGTCATGCTCTGCGCGAGTTTGACGGTCGCCTCAATATTCACGCCCTTCATCATGCCGTCGCGGCCAATGTCTGTGTAGACAATCGCCTCACAGCCATAATCTTCAAATTTTTTCGCCAGGTCGATAACTTCGTGACCGGATAATTTACTCCAGCCATCGGTCGCCACTTTTCCATCTTTCGCATCCAGCCCGACGATGATCTGGCCCGGAAAGGCGCTGCAGGCATCGTGGAGAAAACCGGGGTTTTTCACGGCGGCGGTGCCAATGATGATGTAAGACAGACCACCGTCGAGATAGCGTTCGATCGTGTCTAAGTCGCGAATGCCGCCACCCAGTTGAACAGGAATTTCATCCAAGCCGTGTTCATCAGCGTAGTCACGAACGGCGGCAATAATGGCTTTGATCGCGGGCTCGTTTTTGGGCTTGCCCGCGAACGCTCCATTCAAATCCACCAGATGCAGGCGTCGAGCGCCCTGCTGTAACCAGTGGCGAGCCATATCGGCTGGGTTTTCGGAAAAAACGGTGACCTGGTCCATATCGCCTTGTTTAAGGCGAACGCACTGGCCGTCCTTGAGATCGATTGCGGGTATGAGCAGCATGGCTACTGTGGGATCACTAAGAGGATGGTTGGGTTAGTGAGATCAGCGCTAGTCGCTGCGGCTCAGGGATTCCAATGTACAAAATTTTTATAAAGCTGCAAACCAGCAGACGCACTTTTTTCAGGGTGAAACTGAGTAGCGAAAATATTATCTCTTCCTGCAGCGCAGCAAAATGGCAAACCGTAAACTGTTTCACCCAGCGCATGGTCGATTTGGTCGGGAACCGCATAATAACTGTGCACAAAATAAAAATAACTACCATCGGC
>JBEGSP010000163.1:0-3593 GCA_041179845.1 Pseudomonadota bacterium | reverse complement strand
TATTATCTCTTCCTGCAGCGCAGCAAAATGGCAAACCGTAAACTGTTTCACCCAGCGCATGGTCGATTTGGTCGGGAACCGCATAATAACTGTGCACAAAATAAAAATAACTACCATCGGCAACCCCATTCCAAATCGGATGAGTTTTACGCTGCCGAACTTGATTCCAGCCCATCTGCGGCACTTTGAATCTGGAACCATCGGGTTGAATCTGGCCATCTAGCTGAAACTTCACCACTTTACCGGGTAACAACCCCAGACAACGGGCATCACCTTCTTCGCTGGAGTCGAACAGCATTTGCTCACCGACGCACACTCCAAACAGGGGCTTATTCTGCACGGCCTCCATCAGCGCCTCAAGCAGACCCGAATCCCGTAATGATTGCATACAATCCGGCATCGCTCCCTGCCCCGGCAAGACGATGCGATCGGCAGCACGAATCGCATCTGCCTCAGCAGACACCGTCACTTCAGCCTCTGGCGCGACATGCATCAGCGCCTGCGCTACCGAGCGCAGATTGCCCATGCCGTAATCAACCACCACAATCTTATTCATGAAATCGCTTAATGCTTGCGCGGCTAAAAGGCCTATCGAAAAACTAGTTTAGAGGCTGCCCTTAGTGGAGGGGATGGTTCCAGCGGCGCGGGAATCAAGCTCAGCGGCTATACGCAATGCACGGCCAAAAGCCTTGAATACGGTTTCACACTGATGATGCGCGTTCTCTCCGCGCAAATTATCAATGTGCAGCGTCACCAGCGCATGGTTGACGAAGCCCTGAAAAAATTCATGCGTGAGGTCGACATCAAAGCTACCAATCATGGAACGCTTAAATGGAACGTGAAATTCCAATCCGGGGCGACCCGAAAAATCAATCACCACACGCGACAAGGCTTCATCCAACGGCACATAAGCATGTCCATAGCGACGAATACCTTTTTTGTCGCCCATCGCTTTCGCAAACGCTTGACCGAGAGTGATACCCACATCTTCCACCGTGTGGTGAGCATCAATGTGCAAGTCACCTTTGGCACTGATATCGAGATCGATCAAACCATGGCGCGCGATCTGATCAAGCATGTGATCAAGAAAAGGAACACCCGTATTGAGTTTCTGCTGACCGGTACCATCGATATTAATGGCTACCCTAATCTGGGTTTCGTTGGTATCGCGAACTACTTCTGCTGTACGTGCCATGGCTAGAGTAATGTCAGGAATTCAGGCTAGATTTAAGGGCCGCCAGAAAGACGGCGTTCTCGGCTGGCGTGCTCACGGTCACCCGTAAGCAGTTATCGAGTAAAGAATGCATTTTACCGACATTTTTTACCAACACCTTTTGAGCCAGTAGACGCTCGAATATCTGGGTGCCAGTGAGATCCTGTTTAGTCACTCGAAAAAGAATGAAATTCGCCGCCGAAGGAAAGGCCTCAACTCCAGCCATCTCAGCCAAGCTTGATAGCATCACTTCACGCTCGGTACGAATCGCTGAAGCCTGCGCATCCAAAATGTCGGAATGCTCCAGCATAAATCCTGCTGTGACTTCGGTCAGCACATTCACGTTGTAGGGCGGACGAACTTTATCGAATTCATTTAATAGCACCTGCGAAGCAGACATATAGCCAAGGCGTATGCCGGCCAAGCCCAGCTTTGAAACGGTACGCATAACGATTAAATTATCGAATTCAGGCAACTTCGACATAAAGCTATCGCCAGCAAACGGTTGATACGCTTCGTCAACGATCACCAATCCGCTATCACCCACTGCGCGAATAATCTCTAGCATGGCTGGCACATCAAAAAGATTCCCTGTGGGGTTATTCGGATAAGCCAAATACGTAATCGCCGGACGATGCTCGCGAATTGCAGCGAGCATCGCTGACAAATCGAGAGTGAGATCTTTGTTCAGCGGCACGCCTATGAATTCCAAGCCAGCGAATTGCGCTGACATGGCATACATCACAAAACCAGGGATTGGCGCCAATACTTTCGCGCCCGGTTTTGCGCACGCTACCGACACAATGCTAATTAACTCATCCGAGCCATTACCTAACACCACATCCCAACCAGCCGGCACACCCTGCTTGGCGCAAATGGCCGCTTTTAATTTTGCGTAAGTCGGCACAGGGTAACGATTCAACGCAGCTGATCCCAATCGACGACCCAACTCCTGTTGCAGCTCAGGCGTTAGCGTGTAGGGATTTTCCATGGCATCGAGCTTCACAAAACCAGAGGCATCGGGTACGTGATAGGCCGAGAGTGCACGCACATCGGCGCGAATAATATTTTGACTAACGGTCATGTGAAACTCATTTCAGCCGTAGTTCGGCAGAGCGTGCGTGGGCTGGCAAACCTTCGCCATAGGCGAGTTCGGCAGCAATGACGCCTAAGGTCTGCGCGCCGGATTGACTCACATGAATAATCGATGAGCGCTTTTGAAAATCATACACACCAAGGGGTGAAGAAAAACGTGCAGTGCGCGACGTTGGCAGTACGTGATTCGGCCCCGCGCAATAATCACCGAGCGACTCTGATGAAAATTTACCTAAAAACATAGCGCCTGCATGGCGAATCTTGTCTGCCCATTGCTGAGGCTGTTCAGCCGAAATTTCTAAATGTTCGGCTGCGATAGTGTTGGCGATATCGCAGGCTTCATCCATATCACGCACTTTAACCAAAGCACCTCGATTCGTGAGTGACACGCGAATCACATCGCGTCTGGGCATATCCGCCAACAGCTTATTCACACTAGCTTGCACGCGCGCCAAATAATCGGCATCGGGACACACGAGAATGGATTGCGCCAACTCATCATGCTCAGCCTGCGAAAACAAATCCATGGCCACCCAATCAGGGTCGGTACTACCATCGGCGAGAATCAAAATTTCAGATGGCCCGGCAATCATATCGATGCCAACCACACCAAACACACGACGCTTAGCAGCTGCCACATAGGCGTTACCCGGACCAACGATTTTGTCGACCTGCGGTATGGTCGCTGTGCCATAGGCTAGCGCGGCAACTGCCTGCGCTCCACCAATCGTGAACACGCGATCGACTCCGGCAATTTCCGCAGCGGCCAGCACTAAGGAATTTTTTACACCGTCAGGCGTCGGTACCACCATGATGACTTCGCCCACGCCAGCCACTTTCGCCGGAATCGCATTCATCAACACCGATGATGGATAAGCTGCCTTACCACCGGGGACATAAATACCTACTTTGTCGAGGGCGGTCACTTTTTGACCCAACACTGTGCCATCGGCTTCAGTGAAAAGAAATCCATCCGAGCCGCATTCTTTTTTTTGCCGCTCATGATAGGCACGCACTCTGTCGGCCGCCTGCTGCAACGCATGTCGGCGTGCTTCGGGCAACCCAGCTAACGCTGCTTGTCTTTCGGCGCGCGGGATCTCGAGGGCTTGAATGCTTGATGCGTTGAGCCGGTCAAATTTATTGGTGTAATCAAGTAAAGCGGCATCACCCCGTTGCCGAACTTCGGCAATGATGTCGGCAGCGACGCGATCAATCGCCTCATCTTCCGATGCCTCAAAGGCCAGTACAGCCATCAGCTTCTGGTGGAAATCGCGCTCAGTAGAAT
>JBEGSP010000162.1:0-5532 GCA_041179845.1 Pseudomonadota bacterium | reverse complement strand
CTAGCGTGATGCCTGGTACTGAGCCGAGTAGCAGGGTGACTAATAGTTCCCAATTGATAGAACCTAACCACCAGTGCCCGAAAGCGGCAATCGCCGTCAGAGGCACGGCATAAGCGATATCTGTTCCGGCGACTTCAGCGGGCTTCAGGTTGGGGTAGAGAAGAACCAAAATCGTCGCACCAACCGCGCCAGCGCCGATGGAGGAAATAGTCACCAGCGCACCGATGATCGCGCCCGCTACGATCGTTGCGATAGCTTGTTTGCGACCATGCAATTGACGCTCGGGATGTTCGTTAATCCATGCCAGCATGCGACTGCGTCCAATGATGGCCACGACTGTAAGGACGACTGAGAACGCGATCACATAACGGATGATTTGGCCGATATGTTTATCAAGCGCGCCAAAATATTTTAGGGCTAGCGTGGCAATAATGGCAGCGGGTAGTGCACCCAAACACAGACGAATAACGATGTCCCAATGCACGTTGTCACGAATTCGGTGGGCAATGGTGCCGGCTGACTTGGTGATGGATGCAAAAGCGAGGTCGGTCCCGACCGCTACTGTTGGGTTGATCCCAAATAACAGAGTAAGTAGGGGCGTCATCAGCGAGCCGCCGCCTACGCCGGTCAGGCCGACCAATAAGCCAACGGCAAATCCTGAAATTACATAAGACAAAGTCATAAAGCCTCGCGCGAAGAAGCCGAAATGCTAATAAACTTCGCCTATATTCCAAACGACATAGAATTTATTTGCTTATATGATTTGTGGATATAAAGAGTTTTTGCGCGGATAAATGTTTTATAAATGACATCTAACAATATAAAAATCATTTAAATCAATGGGTTAGATTAATTGATTTTGCGGATATGGCGGGAGTCCCTCTATGAATCTCCATCAATTTCGTTTTGTCCGCGAGGCGGTCAGACAGAATTTCAACCTGACGGATGCCGCCAAGGCGCTGTTTACGTCTCAGCCGGGCGTCTCCAAAGCCATTATTGAGCTGGAAGAAGAGCTGGGGATCGATATCTTCAGCCGCCATGGCAAGCGTATACGCGGCTTGACCGAGCCGGGTCGGCAAGTCCTTAAATCGGTGGAATTGATACTGCAAGAGGTTGAGGGCCTAAAGCGTATAGGCAAAGAATTCGCGGCGCAGGATTCAGGTAGTTTAACCATCGCCACTACGCACACTCAGGCGCGCTACTCATTGCCATCCGTTGTGCAGCAGTTCTCGCAAAAATTTCCTAAAGTAAGACTGTCACTATTGCAGGGTAACCCTAAGCAAGTCGCAGAGATGGTGACGAATAATCTGGCAGACGTGGCGATTGCCACCGAAGCGATTGCAGAAGTGGATGGCCTGGTGTCATTACCCTGCTTTCAATGGGAGCATATGGTCATTACGCCAACTGAACATCCGCTGCTAAAACTTAAATCAATCACGTTGGAAGATATCGCGGCTTATCCACTGATTACCTACGATGCTGCATTCGCAGGTAGAAATAAAATTGATCAGGCATTTGCACGTCGTGCACTGAAGCCGGATGTGGTTCTGGAAGCGATTGATGCGGATGTGATCAAGACCTATGTTGAACTCGGTATGGGTATAGGGATTATTGCAGGGCTGGCGTATAACCCGACGCGCGATCTGAATCTCAAGGCAATTCCTGCGGGTCATTTGTTTGGTATGAATTTATCGCGCGTAGCTCTTAAAGAGGGTGCTTATTTGCGTAGCTATGTATTTACCTTTATAGAATTACTTGCTCCGAGTTTGACGCGAAAGATGGTTGAGAATGCGTTATCGGGAGGGCATGACAGCTATGAACTATAAATTTTTTTTGTCAGACAAGCACCGACAAAAATAAGTACCCTCCGCTGACAAAATAAACCGATTCACACCGCTTCCCACAAGCAACTCTTCATCGCAAAATAGTCTCTGATGCGCTTTGTTGCATATGTCTATAGCGAAGGAAGTCGTGTGAAAAGTAATGAGATTCTGACTGAAATCCGAGACGCTAATTTGAATTATCTGATGCTGGCACGCCAGATGATTCGAGCGGATCGCGCCAGCGCCATCTTCCGTTTGGGCTTGCCGGGTGGATTAGTGGATGTTCTCGATAGCTTATCCAGCGCTCAGGTGATTCGGCTAGCCTCCAGCAACATGATGTTGGCGCGACTACGATTTGACGATGAAGCCATCATTGAAATACTTGCTAGCCAAGGCCGAGATATTTCACTCGCAACCACTCACGCTGCGCTACTGATGGCGGTTCAGCCGTTCGAGGGCAAGCCATGATCGCTTTACAAGTGGACGCTTGATATGGCGACTAAAAGCGTTGTATCAGATGGCGAGCAGATTGTTATCGCCTCCCAGTTGATCGAATTAGGCGCGCGGCTACAAGTGCTGGAGACTGAGACTAGTCTCTCGCGAGAGCGTCTCTTACGGCTATACAAAGAGATTCGTGGTGTATCGCCACCCAAAGGCATGTTGCCTTTTTCGACTGACTGGTTTGTGAATTGGCAGCCGAATATTCATTCATCCCTGTTTATAAATATTCATCGATATTTACTGCAGAACGCAGAAGTCAGTGGTATCACTGCTGTCATCAAAAGCTATCAGTTGTATTTAGAGCAGATTTCCCTAGAGCCTAAACAAGTGCCGGTGTTATCGCTGACGAGAGCGTGGACCTTGCTACGCTTTTTCGAAAGCAAGATGTTGACACTAACGGAGTGTAAAAAGTGTAAAGGTAGTTACGTTACTCACACCTTTGATTTGAATTCGGCCTACCAGTGTGGCTTGTGTAACCCGCCGGCTCGTGCCGGTAAGCGACTCGCTTTCGAGGTCGTGAACTAGGCTTTAGTGACTTTTAAGTGTAAAGAAGTACCGATTAACGCCGGCGAATAAAAAACTCGCGCGCTGCATTAATTAGACTGTCGGCAATTCGACCCGCGTCAATTTGGTAGGTGCCATCAGCGATTTTTTGCCGTATTTCAGCTATTCGGCTCGAATTGACAGTGCGGCCCGATGAACCCGGGCTACTCAGGTGTGCCGGTCTGGAATGGCTAACCGGTTTTTTCGAAGCGAGCGCGGGCTGTTTGCCGCCATCGATAGGCAGGGGTGCTGGCCTTTCTGTAGAAAGATCAGCGGGTGTCTCATGCACCGCCGACGTGTTGATTTTCATGATTTTTTCCTATGCTGGCTGGGATGAACCCGGCCGTTAACTTTGTATAAGCCTATTAACGACATTTCAACCCGCATCTTGAGGCGTCGTCGGTATCAATAGTGCAAACACTGTTTATGCAATGCGTTGTAAACGCTTTGTTAAGGTAAATCAGGCACCAGCTGATGACGTAAAGCGTAGTGAGTCAATTCAGCGTTATTGCGCAAGCTCATTTTTAGTAGCAAACGTGATCGATACATGCTGATCGTTTTAACTGAAAGTGATAATTGCTGAGCAATTTCAGTAACCGTTTGGCCAGCACCGATCATGATAAGTGTTTGATATTCACGATTGGATAAAGCGGCGTGAAGATCGCCGGATTTATTTTTAGTCAAACTCTGTGCTAATTCCTGAGCAACTAACGCTGTAATATATTTTGAGCCGGCTACGGCAGTTCTCATCGCTTCTAATAATTCATTCGGTACGCATTTTTTATTTATGTATCCTGCTGCTCCGCTACGCAGTGCTCGAACAGCGTACTGACTTTCGGGATGTAAACTGAGAATCAGTACAGGTAGGTGGGGAAACTCTTTTTTTATTTGCTGTAGTACGTCGATACCATCTCGGTCTGGCAGAGAAATATCCAACAAGACCACGTCGAAGTCTGATTCGCGCACCCGTTGGATGGCAGTCTGACCATTATCGGCTTCTGCAGTGACGATAAATTCATTACTGTGACCGATAATATTTTTTAAACCTTCGCGCAGAATAGTGTGGTCATCGACCACTAAAACAGTGAGTGGTGAGGGTAGTTGGGGTCTTGCTAGTTTTGAGTTCAAATGCAAAAAATAAACCCTAGCTGGGAGCGCAAGAAAAATAAGGCACACGCACACTGAGTAGTGTCCCTTTACCTGGGCTGGTGGCAATTAATAGTTGCCCACCTAATTCAGCACAGCGTTCACGCATACTTTGCAAACCGAATGACTGTGTGCTGTAACGTTGATGCTCGGGTATACCGCATCCATTATCGATAATTTCCAGTTGTAATTCGTGTTCGGAATCGTATAAGTGTATTTCTACGGCACTTGCTTGCGCATGCTTACGAATATTGTTAAGTCCTTCTTGAGTTATTCTGTACAGCAGCGTGGCGATACTATCGTCCACGTTGAGCGAATTTTGACTGCAGTGAAATTGGCATGGTATTGCAGTTTGATGGGTAAATTCGGTGGCTAACAAGGTAAGGGCAGAGGGTAGGCCTGCTTCAAGGGCATCCGGTAAAAGATTCGATGCAATTTTATGAATCGACTCGATACACGTATCGACGAGTTGATCAAGATAGAGATATTGCTCAGTGAGATAGGGAGTGTTGGGAAGCTTCTTCCATACATGACTCAGTAACATTTTCAGAGCGCTGAGATTACCGCCCACCTCATCATGTAAATCCAACGCGATGCGTTTACGTTCTAGTCGCTGAATTTCATGGGTGTGATTAGTCAACGCTGCCTGTTGATCATTAGGACTATAGGTTGGCTGATGGAGATAACGGGTTGGGCGGGCATGTTTTACTTCCCGTCTTTCCTTGATCCATACTTCATCGATCATGAGCTTTCCTTTTGTCCTTTTGCAATACTATGAATGTGCGGTGTTGATGTGCGACCACATTTGATTTTGTGCAAACTTTGTTCTTGTTTCATAGTTGAAACAAGTTGGTTGTCTCGATCAAAAACTCACTCAGAGCTTGTGTCCCATTCCTATGGGAGGGCGTGCTTTTTGTAAGGGTCTCGTATTCGACCATCAGACAGCAAAAGTGTTCCTTAGAAAGGCAAGCTTAATTGGAAATAACCAGTGGGGCGGTAATGTTCGCTTGAGCTTGACGGGAGAAATGCTGGGGAACAGTCGTTTAATTGTGCTTTGGTGCGTTTGATGGAAAATGACACCGAGATATATCAGCGACAGAATAATTTTACAAAAAGCGCACTAAGGGAAAGAAATCGCGACGCTAGATGCGCCAGGGGGGAGAGTATGGAATGGGTAATCGTAGGAATGGAGTTGGGTGTGGCTTTGGTGATCGCCGTTGCAATTTATATCACGATGAAAAAGTGAGCGCATCATTCAGGAAAAAAGTGGGGCAAAACCGACCGGTTCTCCCCCCTCACAACCCAATATTACTCAATTAGATTAGCCCAGATTTTTTAACCGCCTGAATCAGGCAACGTGCGAGCTTATCAAAATGCGTTAATGCCGCTGGGGTTAATTCCAATTGTTTGCGGCGCGCATCTTCTGTTTCTTCAAGCCTGATCCACCCTTTTTCACGCATAGATTTCAAACGGCCGTGCAGCATGGCGGGTGAGCCGAGCTCGCGCTTGCCCATTAAAT
>JBEGSP010000161.1:0-4552 GCA_041179845.1 Pseudomonadota bacterium | reverse complement strand
ACTTGTTGATCCGGTACCGTTACCATTAGTTGTCGGTAGGTGATCGGTGACGCGCTGCTTCAATCGCGTGTGTCGCACGCCAGCATGAATATCCCAGCGCTCATCGGCAGACCACAAGCCTTGCACGTACTGATCGAAATTATCGGCTTTTTGAGTCTCATTACGAGTTGCTGAGCCGCTGACGACTCCAGCAGTTGCGGGTAAATCGGTTCGTAAATCGCTCATGAAACCGACGTTCACACCTGCCGTCGCTGTGTATGGACGCGCGAGTATCGTACCGCGATGAGTCAGGCGCAATTCAGCACCGTAAAAATCACGAGCAATCACGCTATCGCGACCGGCGGCACCACCGGTTGAGAGAAATTGTGAATTGTCACGCTGGCCAACGTAGGTAATGGCATTCAACGTGTTTTGAGAGTCCAGAATTTTTTCGAGATTAAAGCCAACCTGTTTGTTACTCCGTATAACGCGCGCGTTAGCAGCAACATTATTTGGTGAGGCCATCGTATAACTGGTGTTTAGATTGGCAGCTGTCAAGCCACCTGGATCCAGCGCGTACTGGTCGAACCAGTTGATGAGTGTGGTGAGCTTGGCGTCATCGGAGAGTTTTACTCCCAGCTTTGCAGTCGCCTGACGTTTTTCATTCGCGCTCTGGGCGCGATAACCATCGGATTCAAAGTTGGAGAAGTTCAGTAAATACTCAACGCCTTGGCGTGTGCCGGCGGCCTGAACGGATTCACGGCGTGTACCAAAGCTGCCGAACAGCATGTCGCCACTGACTTCGGGTGTGGTTGGTATTGGGCGGGTGAACATCTGAATAACACCGCCGGACGAATTGCCGTACATCGCCGAGAAAGGACCGCGCATTACTTCGATACTGCCGATGGTGTCGAGGTCAACGCTGCCGGGGTTACCAATACCATCAGGCATAGATAGCGGAATGCCATCGACATAAATGCGCACACCGCGCACACCAAACGCCGAGCGTGCACCAAAGCCACGCGATGAAATTTGAGGATCTTGCGCCATCTGATTACGATTTTGCGCAGTAATACCAGGCACGCGTGCCAGGCTCTCGGAGAGCGTCATGCGGAGTTGACTATCTTCGATAGCAGATTTTTCGACCTTATCAATGGCCATCGGCAAGTCAAAGCTGTCTTGCTCTACGCGAGTTGCTGTGACGACGACGGATGATAGTGTTTTGGTTTCTTGTGCGATCGCGCTCGTGACGAAGCAGCTGGCGATCATTAACGCTAAAGTTGTTTTATTTGTATTCATTTTTAAAAGGTATAACTTGCTGGGTAAATGTCTGCTGCAAAACTAGTTGCGGCGCGTATTTTAATAGAGCGCTAGAGTTGGGCTCGACTTTTCATAAAGTCGAAATTTTTAGCAGCATGTTTTAGGCCGCTTTGTTGTGAATTTTGATGAGTGCGATTGCTAAGCGCAATGTGCCTTTAGGGTGCCATTGTTTGCTTGATGTGAGTTCATTTGACTAGAGGCGAGTCCTTCAGTTTCTGGCGGGGATTTTGGTGGATTCCTACGGGATTCTGATAAGCCAAGCCGCCTTATTTTCCGAATTGTGGTTGAGCAAGGCTTTATGCGATACTGTATAAAAATACAGTATTAGCCGAGACATGCAACCCATCCCCATTCAAGCCGTACCCGTGCTCCTATCGAGCTTTGTCGCCAGTGTTCATGCGGGTTTTCCGTCGCCTGCGGCTGACCACAGCCAAAAACGTATCGACCTCAACGAACACCTAATTCGTAATAAAGAGGCAACTTTTCTGTTTCGGGTTCGCGGTGACTCGATGACCGGCATCGGTATCTACGAAGGCGACACCTTGCTGGTTGATCGGTCCATCGATCCGCGTCACAACGCCATTGTGTTGGCGGTGCTGAACAACGAGTTCGCCATCAAACGACTGTATCGGCGCGGCGGTGTGGTTAAGCTCATCGCTGAAAATCCTATCTATCCACCGATACAGATCAAGCAAGGAGAAGAGCTATCGATCTGGGGCGTCGTCACCTTCAATCTGCATAAGCTGTACTAGCTTGAGTATGAAATCAAAACCCGTACAGCAGTTAGCACTGATCGACTGCAATAATTTTTATGTCAGTTGTGAGCGATTGTTTCGTCCCGACTTGGCAGGTAAGCCCGTGGTAGTGTTATCGAATAATGATGGTTGTGTTGTGTCGCGATCCAATGAAGCCAAAGACATCGGCGTGAAGATGGGGCAACCTTGGTTTCAAGCGAAGGCGCTGGCGGAAGAGCACAACATACTCGCGTTGAGTTCCAACTATGCCTTGTATGCTGATTTGTCGAATCGAGTCATGAACTTGCTAGCTGAATTTTCACCGCGACATGAGGTGTATTCCATTGATGAATGCTTTGTTGATCTCACAGGTATGGCTGAGCTTAGATCGATTAGCTATGCCATGCGCGAGAAGATCATACGTTGGACAGGCATTCCTGTGTGCGTCGGTATTGGGCCGACCAAGACACTAGCTAAGTTGGCGAATTTCATCGCTAAGAAGCATCCACGCTCGAAAGGCGTTTTTAACTACAACGCATTAACTGAAGCACAGAAGACTAAGTTGTTGTCGCGAATACCCGTCGATGAAGTCTGGGGAGTAGGGCGTAAACTTGCACCGCGACTGGCTGAATACGGCGTACAAAATGTGCAAGAGTTGAGAGAAGCGCATACACCGACATTACGAGCAGAGTTTGGTGTAGTGGTTGAGAAGATTCAGCGTGAACTAAACGAAGTGGCTTGCGTAGCGATGGAAGAAGTGACACCGCCAAGAAAACAAATCATCGCCAGTCGTAGCTTCGGTAATCCTGTGCACGATGTGGCGTCACTAAAAGCGGCTGTCGCTTTGTTCGTAGAAACCGCTTGCGCCAAATTGAGAACACAGCAATCGCACGCTGCGATGTTGCAAGTGTTTTTGCACACCAATCGATTCAGATCAGAACTACCTCAGTATCACCCTGTGATGGCCGTTCCATTAATCACGCCAACGGATAACAGCTTGGTCGTAAATCGCTGGGCCAGTCTATTGATTGACCAACTATGGCGCCCCGAGTATGCCTATAAAAAAGCGGGAGTTATGCTGAGTGAAATTACACCGAACACCCAACGACAGGATGATTTGTTTGCTGAAGCTGAACCAGCAGAAGAGTCAAAGTTGATGGCTGTTTTGGATAGAGTGAATCAGCGATTTGGTCGAGGCGTTATTCGGATTTCTTCACAAGATGTGGGAGAGGAATGGGGTATGCGACAAGAACGCAAATCGCCTGCGTATACAACCTGCTGGGTAGAGCTTCCAGCGGCGATTGCTTGAGCTTAGTGACAGTAAAGATTAAAATTGTTGAATACTATTAGAAGACTATAGTCATGCGTAAAATTCCTTACCCCAAACCTGGTGAGATTCTTTCCGAAGAATTTTTGCAGCTACTTGGTATTTCGGCGTATCGACTAGCCAAAGAGATTGGTGTGCCTCAGATGCGCCTGATTCAAACTTATTAGACTGAATCTAATAGATTTTACTACTTGCTACCTGTTAGGATGAAAACCTTATTCCGATTACCTATTGTCTTGTCAGTAGTTTGGTTAGCGCTAGCTTTTTTATCTTTTTACGCGGTAGATTTTTATAATACGAAAAAAATAGCGAATTCACTTTACTCAAAGTGCATGGAACTGCAGGCGTTGTACCCAGGTGAGTCAATAATTGAAGTGCATTGTCAAAGCGATAGAGACAAAATACTCAATGAGTGGGGTGAGACTCAGTTCCTGACGCCTTTTGTTTTCGCATTTATTACGCTCGGATTTTTTTGGGTTATTGGCTTAGTGTTTATGCGAACCAGTAAGTGGACTCAAAGCGGTGACTAACTTTATCGATCCTTGCATTGCCCACAAAATCACATCGTCAGTCGTTGGTTACCGTTACACCCTTCCAAAACGCCACGTGATTGGCAATCTGGCTAGCTCCTGGTTTAGAAGTCAGATAAAACCATGCAGCGGCCTCATTCACCTTGCCATCGACTGCAACATCGTCATAGTGCGCTATCCCTTTTCAGGGAGCTGAATGCCCAGCACGATCAAATCACTAATTTCTTCTATGGCGTTTGACTTCTGCATCCAAGACTTCATTGCATCGGTGACATGGGCTCGATAAGCCATCACCTGTGACAGCGATCGTCTGGTGATGAGGCCTCTCTGGGGGCGTGGCTGGCGCGGCCCCAAGCTTTCGTGATAGGAGTTAAACCTTCTAGCCCCTCGAAATACGGTTTTTCATAGTCATAGTCTACCGGTGAGATCTTGTTGCGATTTAGTCCACCATTTTGAGAACGAGTTGCAGCATCTATCGACCGCCGCAAACAGTGCAGGAGCAGACTGGCAGTCAGCCAAATGCGACAGCCAAGGCTTGAGATGAAGATCATCGATACTACGGACACTGCGTGCCCCCGATAGAGCGGCGCCGATAGTGGCGGCATCAGCTAGCCAGTGAACGCTGGTAAGTTCGGTCATACGGCTAGTGACAAAGCGCCAGC
>JBEGSP010000160.1:0-15194 GCA_041179845.1 Pseudomonadota bacterium | reverse complement strand
CCAGCGGTGTTACGCGCCATGGACGAGTTGCAGACCTTTGTGTCGCAACAGCCGAATATTGGTAAGGTCATATCGATTGCAGAATTTATCAAGCGCATGAATCAATCCATGAATGCAGATAAACCTGAATTTTTCAGTATTCCTGAAAAACAAAACACGATTGCTGAATACCTACTCTTGTATACGATGTCGGGTGAGCCGGGCGACTTTGATCCTTACGTGGATTACGATTATCGTATGGCTAATATGGTGATTTTTACTCATAGCGATAGCACGGCTGACATGAAAGAACTGTGGGCGAAAATTCAGCAGTTTACTGCTGAAAAATTCCCTAAAAATATCAAAGTCAATATTGGTGGCAGTGTGGCGCAAAGTGCTGCCATTACTGATGTGATCGTAAAAGATAAAATTCTTAACGTATTTCAAATTGCCAGCGTAGTCTTCATTGCAGCGGCATTAGTTTTCCGCTCTGTGTGGGCAGGCGTTCTCGTTGTGACGCCTTTGCTGCTGTCGGTATTAGTCAATATGGGCATGATTGGATTGCTGGGTCTACGTTTGAATGTACCCGTCGCCTTAACTTCAGCACTGGCGATCGGTATCGGCGCGGACTATGCGATCTACATGCTGTTCCGCTTACGAGAAGAAATGGCTAAAGGTACTGAAGAAAACGAAGCCTTCCGTAAAGTATTACGAACAGCCGGTAAAGCGTGTTTGTTTGTGGCCTCTGCTGTTGCGGGTGGCTATGCCGTGCAAGCAGGTTCGCGCGGCTACTATCCGCACACATGGAATGCGCTGTTAATTGGTACAGCGATGGTAGTGAGTGTGACCGCCGCACTGACGGTGATGCCCGCACTGGTGCACAAATATCGGCCGAAATTTATCTTTAAAGGAGAGTGATGTGAGCTTTACATCAATGAATATAAAACCTCGTGCGTATAGTTTTAATCGCTTGCGTATGGTTAGCCTGAGAGCGGGTCTAATTGTAGCGCTCACTCTTCCAGTCGCAGCATGGGCGCTGACAGCTGTTGAAATCATGGATAAAAATTTCGTGGTTGGTAAATACGCCGATTCCACCTCAGAGACCACCATGACGCTAACGAATAAATCCGGTCAGCAGCGAGTACGCAAAACCTTTGGCACCTCTAAGCTTGATGCAAATGGGATTGACAACAAACGCATGACCCGTTTTCTTGAGCCTACTGATGTCAAAGGAACTGTGTCCTTATTAGTTGAGCACTCGGATAAAGATGATGACATTTGGATTTATTTGCCTAGTGTAAAAAAAGTACGTCGGCTGATTTCTAGTAACAAGAAAGATAGCTTCGTAGGTACCGATTTTTCGTATGGCGATGTGATTGGTCACAAAGTTAAGGAATGGAACCATACGATCGTTAAAGAAGAAGAGGTGGATGGCAAACCTTGTTACGTCATTGAGTCGACACCCAAAGATGCGACTGTGAAGACGAATACTGGCTATTCAAAGCGTATCGGTTGGATTCAGAAAGATAATTTCGTTACAGTCAAATCCGTCTCCTATGACGAGGCTGGTGAGCTGCTGAAAGAAGCCAAGTACTCGCACTGGAAGGAAGTCGATACGGTTAAACATAAATGGCAGGCGGGCATACTGGAAGCGAAAAATCTTCAAACCGGCCACAGTACTGTCATCGCTATCGATCAATTTAAAGTTAACAATGGCGTGAAAGATGATTTCTTCACGACCCGTTACATGGAACAACAATGAGCATGACGGTATTTTCCAAGCCCCGGGTTTCCGGGGCTTTTTGCATCTCATGGATGGTATTGTTTGCAGCGACCTCTTTGCAGGTGGCTTTTGCACAAGAAGCCAATGATATGGCGCCACCTGTTCGGGATGCAGCCTCCGCATCAGGCTCAGTGGTAAGCAACAAGATTCACTCACTCGGGCTGACTGGTTCATTACGTGGTGGCTATTGGAGTTCCAACCGTTTATATGATGATGTGTCAAATGTAGGCACCGGCTCTACTTGGTTGAAGCTGGATAAAAAGCTCGACAATGGTATTGGTTTGTTCGCGGAAGGCTTTGCATCGCGTGAAGATTTCAGAACGGGTGGTCATTCGCGTAATCGTATACGTGAAGCCTATGTTGAAACACGTTCCGGCGCATTTGATATTCGCGTCGGTAAGCAAATTATTGCGTGGGGACGAACAGACAGGCTAAATCCTACGGATAATCTGACGCCGCGCGATGCTAGGCTTATGGCAGCTGATATCGATGAAGATCGTTTCGGATCTATGGCTAGCAAAGTATCTTGGAATATGGATTCATTCACCAGTTTGACCGGCGTATGGTTACCTGAGTTTCAACCGAATCGCGTATTTTTGCGAAGCGGTTTTAGCGAAATTATTCCGAACAGCAACCGGCAATGGGCTGTGAAGCTAGATCAATCGGGCAAAGATATTGATTGGTCTGTATCGTATTTTGATGGTTACGATTTGAATGGTGATTTATCCGCTGCCCGTGTGCTTCAGCATTATCGTACGCAGGTTATTGGTGTCGATGCGGCCACAACGCGTGGAGCCTATCGGTTTGCATTGGAATCGGCTTATACACGCACGGAAGACTCTGCTGGCACTAATGAGTTCATCAAAAATCCGTTTCTGTACACGGTGTTTGGGGTAGAGCGAGATTTTGGTAATAACACCAGTGGTATTGTGCAAATTTTCAATCGTACGGTGACTAATTACAGTCAACCTTCATCTGCAGCACGATTTCATGCGATTTTGACCAATCAGTTAGATCGCACGCAGAATGGTATCAGCGTACGCATTGCGAAGAAATGGTGGAATGAAACCTTAGAAACAGAATTGTCTGGACTCAGCCTAATAGACCGTAATGGTTATTCAGTTCGACCGCGGATGACCTATCTGTGGAGTGATCAGGTAAAAATCCTCAGCGGCTATGAGTACTACCAAGGTAGTAGCGATACCCTGTACGGGCTACTCCACAAGAATAGTTTGCTATTTATTGAGATGCGCTATTTCTACTAAGTTTTAGCTATTTCAGCACGCGGTATAGATTGTGTTCTTAGGTTCTGACAAAACTTTGTGTAGCATTGGTTCGAAAAATGAGAGTGGCAGATGATCGTAGCCGGGATCGAAAGCTGGCGCATCGTATTTCTCGCAAAATTCTAGCGTGCGATCGTATACCGCTTGACCTTTAAATTGATCGCGCAAATTTCTATCCATGCCTAAATGGTGGAAAAAATAATAGGCTTGAAACATGCCGTGTTTTTCTACCATCTCGAAATTTTCCGGACTGACAAAAGGTTTCAAAATAGCCGCTGCGATATCTGGATGGTTGTAGCTACCCAGCGTGTCGCCGATATCATGTAATAACGCGCAGACAACATACTCATCATCCTTACCATCCCGATGAGCTAAGGTGGCTGTTTGCAAGCTGTGGGTTAGGCGATCGACCGCAAACCCGCCGGTATCTCCCTCAAGTAACTTTAAATGAGCGATTACTC
Organism: Pseudomonadota bacterium; assembly: GCA_041179845.1. GTDB lineage: Bacteria > Pseudomonadota > Gammaproteobacteria > Burkholderiales > Burkholderiaceae_D > Pernthalerella. Next base: position 11,688 of record JBEGSP010000160.1, on the reverse strand, counting down.
GAGCGGGAAGCTGCGCCGCATAATTGCGGAAATCGTCTAGGATGATTTTCCAATCATCTTCGGTGCTGTTACGCATATCGGTAAATGTGGCACGTTTTAGCATACGAGTTTCCTTTTTCAGCCGCGCTCGGTGAGTGGTGTAGCTCAATAATAACTGGCGACCATCCAGCTTCCAAGTACCAATTCTGTATTAGATGATGACAAAGCCAATCTTTTGCTTAGCCTAAGTTCAGTATACGGTTGCATCGCCTGTGTTGAAGTACCTAGCGTATGGGCTGACGATGTCAAATTAGCCATGCTTGATGGGTAATTAACGTGTCGACTGCTTAGCGTGAGTTTCTGTAGAAAGTCCGGTTATCATTGGGCGCCAGTGTTATTGCAGGAGGAGAGGTCAGAATTACCGAAGACTGGTAGAAGTGCAGCGCTGGGGCTATTAGCCCTTGCTGGTGTAGCCGCACTCTCTTCGGTGGTGATGACAATTGCTTATGTTGTTATATAAGGTAAAAAAATGAATACGACACATACCGAAGCTACCGTGGGGCCGGAGACGTTTACCAAAGTCGCCCAAAAACTTATTCCCTTTCTGTTTCTCTGCTACGTGGTTGCATTTCTCGATCGCGTCAATGTGGGCTTTGCCAAGTTACAGATGGCACCAGAGCTTCAATTTTCTGATGCAGTGTTCGGTTTTGGTGCGGGAATTTTCTTCATCGGCTATTTCATCTTTGAAGTGCCGAGTAACGTCATTTTGGAAAGAGTCGGTGCCCGAGCATGGATTGCGCGCATCATGATTTCATGGGGCATTATCTCTAGCGCTTTTTTCCTCGTCGATAAGTTTGTCTGGGGTAGCTTGTCGGCGGCATTCAATTGCACCGATCCTGAATTCTCCTTTTATGTGCTGCGTTTTTTATTAGGTGTAGCTGAAGCTGGATTTTTTCCAGGAATTATTCTGTATCTAACCTATTGGTTTCCCGGTTCACGCCGTGCCAAGATGGTAGCGCTGTTCATGACGGCGATTGCGGTATCTAACCTCGTGGGTTCACCGCTATCAGGCGCCATCATGCAATACATGGATGGTGCGGCAGGTGTGAGTGGATGGAAATGGTTGTTCTTGCTTGAAGGATTTCCATCAATAATAGTCGGCTTCATGGTGTTTTATTTCTTGCCGAATGGTCCACGCGAAGCAAAGTGGTTAACCACTGAAGAACAAGACTACGTGATCGCGCAAGTTGCAGCTGATGAAAAACTAAAAACCACCGACGATAGTAGTCATCATTGGATGGATGCCTTCCGTGATATCCGTGTCTGGGCACTTGCCTTTGTTTATTTCAGTGGTGTGGTGTGCTTCTATGCGATTAACTTCTGGATGCCTACCATCATTCAGGAACTAGGCGTCGATAAAAAAGATTTTTTCAAAGTCGGCTTGATCAGCATTATCCCTTGGGGTATCGCCGCAGTATTTATGGTGGTTTGGGGTGATCACTCCGATAAAACCGGTGAGCGTCGCTACCATGTTGCAGGCTCGCTCTTACTTTGCATACTAGGCCTGATTGGTTTGGCGTTTGTGGGTAAAGCACCGATACCTTCCATCATTGCGTTGACGGTAGTTGCATCGGGCGTGTTGGCGTTCGTAGCCATTTTCTGGTCATTACCAACCGCATTTTTAACCGGTACTGCCGCAGCAGCAGGTATCGCGTTTATTAATTCGGTGGGTAACTTGGGTGGCCACTTCGGCCCCGATTTGATTGGCCGCGTCAGAAATCTCTCCGGTGGTGCTACCGAAGCAGCTTTTTGGGCTTTGGCGGCTATTGCTGCAGTGGGTGTGATCATCACACTGGTAATTTCGCGTGAAGCGGCCACTGATCAGCCAACGTAATTAGCGTTACGTACATAACGCGAAGCGTATGTAATTTTGTTAGAGGCCCTCAGCGAGGGCCTCTTCATTTTTAACATGGGGTTGAATAAAAATGAATCAATTAGATTTGCACAAAAAAATAGCGGTGATTACTGGTGGCGCGCAGGGTATAGGATTTAATACTGCCCAGCGCATGATTGCTTCTGGTGCCCAAGTCGCTATCTGGGATAGAGATGCTGCACAACTCGAAATCGCGTTAAAGGAACTGGGTACAGCGGCCTGGGGTACTTCCGTGGATATTGCGGATAATGAGTCAGTTCTCAAAGCGACGGCTGCAACGCATGGGTACTTTGGACAAATTGATATTCTGGTGAATAACGCTGCTATCGTCGGACCGAATGCGCCGATGTGGGAATACCCAATTAACAGTTTTATCGATGTGATGAACATCGGTGTAAATGGTACTTTTTTAGTCACTCGCGCGGTAATCCCTTTGATGATTGCTGCAGGTTATGGCCGTGTTGTGAACGTGGCGTCGATAGCTGGTAAAGAAGGTAATCCGAATGCGTCTGCCTATTCAGCAGCTAAAGCAGCGGTGATTTCATTAACCAAGAGCTTGGGTAAAGAACTGGCCGATAAAAATATTGCTGTCAATTGCGTCACCCCCGCGATCGCTAAAACAAAATTGGCGATGGAGCAGGATCCCAAACATATTGCGTACATACTCGGAAAAATACCACGCGGTCGTATGCTTGAACTGAATGAAGCTTCGGCCATGATTTGCTGGCTCTGCACAGAAGAAAATTCATTCACGACGGGAGCCGTGTTTGATTTGTCCGGTGGACGAGCCACCTATTAATTTGAGCATAAGCGAGGGAATGGGCGCAGGCAGCCGATAGCGGGGCTTTGGTTTGATTACAATTTCGTCATAAATCATCAAAAATCAAGTATTTCGTAGCACGGGCACTTTTGTTATGAAAATTGATGGAATAGTATCCAGACCAAGTCTTTAATGATTTTATGGAACTGGAGATGGCTCAATCAACCAAAGCTGATGCATATCTGCAGTTCATGTCCTCGCGACTTGCCCTGCGTGATCGCGCAAATGTTCCCGTATTGGATCCGTTGGAAGAGCGTGTACTTGAAATGATTGCGCTCGCTTCTACGCCCGGGGAACGACTTTCAGTGACTGAAGTGATTACCACCGCTAAATTAGGATCACCGACAACCTTACATAACCGTTTGAAATCCTTGCGTTCAAAGGGGTTGGTAGAGTTAGCCTACGTCGACGATGTGAGTAGACGTCAACTCCAACTGACTACAGCGGGCATGAGCTACTTTGATTCGCTGGCAAAATGCATGGTGGGCGCTGTCAAATAACTGGCCTGTAACAAGTTAAAGCAAACCGTCGAATCATTTTTAAGAATTAACTACTTAATTCGGCAATAAATATAAATTCATCGCAACCATGATGCGTTTCCCTGTATTTTTCTTCACTTCGTGTTGCAGATGACCAGGGAAAATATAGAGTGTGTTTTCAGTTGCTGGATATGCCTGATCATTGCCAAATATGATGGGTGATGCGGATTCATCAGTTTCAAGGTAAACGATGGCCGAAAACGCAGCGGGATGATGATTGTGACTTTCGGCATATCCCCCCTCGCCATAAATAGCCCCCCAGCAGTCATTAACGAAAACTTTTAAGCCCAATGTTTCGCGATTGCCAGTGTAGCCCTCGCCGGAGACTTGAGTGGTAAGTGACGAAACCACATCGCATAGAGGTAGTAACTTGGCATTTAAGGTGTGGCTTTTCCAGGGGCTTCGATAATCAGCAATCACATTGGATTCAACACCAGGGTGAGACTCACGCAGTTCATGTATGGCTTGGTGCGCCAAATTCAAAATGTGCTTGATGCCAGATAAATCAAAAATAAAAATAGGTAGTTCGTTTTTAACTAATGTTTTTTGGCAGTGATCAGCTTGAATATTTTTATAGCTAATCGTATTTTTCGTTCGAAATAATGAACCTAATGACGGCTCTCTACCCGTGGGAGTATGGTGAGTTGTAGAAAATTGTAAATCAGTGAATCTTGATTTCATGGAGAGTCAGATGGGTAGCTTAAATTGGCTTATTTCAAAGCGAGCTATAAAGAATTTAGGTGTTATTTAATTACGGCTTCCTTGGTGCCGAGCTGAGCAGGGAAAGGCGGTCGTCTTCTCTGCATGCAGTTATAAGTACGTTCGCCTCGGTAAGGCAGGGTTAGCTTGGAGTCACGTTTGCACGGCGACGATTTTCCTGTGTAGAGAAAGATATACATGGGTAACGTAATTACAGGTCAATACCCTTAGATCAGAGAAAAAAACCCATTTGCCGTAATTCCCATACCGATGACAGCTGTCGCAGCCGATCCGTATAGCACCCAACGCGATCGCGAGAAAAACGCCATGAAACTCAGGCCAATTCCAAACAGCAGTATAGATTTTGACAGCGCAAACATAGTCATTCGACCACTCGCTTGACGAGTTAGTTCATCTTGTTGCCTCAAAGTGTCAGCTAATTCTTTTTTTCCGCTCAAGGTGGTGGGTGACGTTTCTTGATTTTGAATGGTCGATCGATATAAGACCAAACGACTTTCGGTAATATCTTTTTGCTCATCCGTGAGCTTGCTGCTGTCGTTCAGCGATAAATCCAAGGCATTGGCTGATAGCTGATAGCCGACCTGTTGTGCCGCCACGCTTTGGAAGGTTGTTTGCACTTGTACGGCTTGATAGCCATGATTCACCATCTCTATCTGAGCCTGCGATTCGCCCATACTGGAGATGCCATGAGTGGCGCTAAGTGCCGTAAACATTACGCCTGCCATCAGTCGTGTACGTGTATTGGTGAGCTGCACAGACTCGGATGCGGTTTCTGTCTTGGCCATGACCGGCTCAGCAACTTGCGTTATTACCAGTTCGGGTGCTTTCACTAATTCAGTGGAGTTGGCTGCTGGCGACTGCGACGTATTTATCGGCAGAGTTTCCACAGCAGCGATAACTGCCTTGGGCTTAGGGGTAGCGGGTTTGGGAGCGATGGCAATCGATGACAAGTCAACACCTTTTAAGGTAGGTTTATTCAAATCGTATTGTTCAAGTTGATCTAGGCAACCATGAATATTTTTAGTATGGTTTTTTGCGAATACCATACGCTTCTTTGGTGAGCCCTCAGCTGCGCCAGAATCGTCCACCATCTGATTACGAATAATGGGCCCATCATTCGGGTTGAGATTAGGTTCGCCAGATATAGATTGGTCGGTATCGTTTAGGCTACGAGCTATCTCTGGTCCTGAATCGCTTAATCGATTTTTTGTATCCGTAAACTCAGCGTCTTTACTGGTACGGAAATCGATAGGTCCAGAACCGTCGAGTAGATGTGTAGTCGATAGATTGGCGCCACTATCCTTCAATTGTCGATTGATTTCGGGACCACCATCGCCATCCTTGATGTGATTTTTTAACTTGGGTCCATTGCCGGCATCGAGAATTTGGTTGCTAGTCGTTGGGCCAGAATCACCATCAACGATATTGTTCGCTATTTTAGGACCCGAATCACCATCAACGATGTTGTTCGCTATTTTCGGGCCATCGGAAGTGTCGTTAATTTCCTGTTTAATTTTAGTGTTGGAATCACCATCGGATGATTTACGTGATATCTCTGGCCCGGATGATTTTGCCTGAGGTGATTTTTTGCCACTTGCTGTTGAGCTATCTTCGTTAAATTTTCTATTGATAGTAGGGCCGGAAGTTGGCTCCTGACTGTCATTGGATGGTGAATCATCCGTTTGATTGGCATTTCTCTCGATAGCAGATAAGCCTTGGTCACTTTCCATTGCCTTTGAAAGTGTGTCGACGTTCTCACGCATCTTGCTGCTGATGGTGCTTTCAAGGGTGCTCTTGTCGAGTGATGCTTTAGTATCTTTACCTTTAGACGTATCGGTCTTTTTGAAATCTTCATTACTTGATTTTTCAGTTTCAACTAAAAACTTTCGATCAAATAGCTCGCTGGATTTTTCTTTTTTAGCGATATCAGCTGGGATTTCCTGACCGGTCTTTTTTATTTCTTGCCGACGATCTAATGGTCTTTCATTCTTGAGGAATAAAACTTGGTAATAGCTCTTAAAAGTGTCTTCAGATTGACCAAAGGCAGCAAGCAAGCGTTTGAAAAACTCCCGTTCTGCATTTTCAATTTTGCCATCTGAGAGCATGGTGTCACAGGCATTGATTAATATGCATAGCTTCTGTCGAGCCGTCAGAAGTTTTGGTGCATCCTTAAAAAATTGAAGTGCTTTAGTTTTTCCTACATATTTCAATCCTGATTGCAAAAGACTTTTAGAGTCACCAATAATCACTTGCAATTGACCAATCTCTTCTTTGGCCATGACTCCGTCGGACGACATCATGTAGAGCAAACACGCCGCCAAACTTAGTTGGGGTGTGAGTTCGTCGGGGCTGAATTTTTCATCAAACGAACCTAGGACGGATCGTTTATTTTTAAGTGATATGGCGCCGAAGTAGGGCTTGAATGATTTTTCTGTATGACCTAAAGCAGTCAGTAGATTTTGGAACAGATCCCACTCAAGCGTAGACAAAACTCCATCCGACATGATGGAGTCGCAGGCATTTAACAAAATACAGAGTTTGTCATTACCGAAAACAACTGAAGGTAGCTCAGCTAAAAAAACATCGATAGGCGTTGCTTCAACGTAGCGGACTGCTCGATGTAGAGCCTCTTCATTATCACCAACGACGGATTGAAGTTGACTGCTTTCACTGTCTGAGACTTCACCATCGGCTACCATCATGTAGAGGATGGCTGCAAGTAGCGCTAAATACGGGGTGAGCTGAATACGAGCGTCATCACTCTGGCCGGAAGAATAACTTTCCAGATTGAGAGCTTTGAATAAATGCTTGAATAAATCGCCCGAACCCATAGCGGATAAGCACCGTGAAATGTAATGTTTGCAGTTGATCGTGTCGACGACGAAACTGACCTTTTTCTTACATCGCACAGTACTAGCTGGCTAGACTTCATGGTGTTACAGGTCTGTGAGAATATTTACAGATAACGACATTTTCATCTGCGTAATTTGATTGGACGGTGCTCTAATCGAACAATCGATTCAGATGTCGCATTCGCTCTGGATTTGCATGTTTTGCTTAGTAAGCACCTCAAGATAACAGGCCTGTAATACAGGTTGTTTTACATTCCTTAGATTTGATTTGGCTGACTAAAAATTTGTTAGAAAGGGCCAGTGCAAAGAGTTTTTGATCTCTTAATCATTCCTGAAAAATAGCTGGCATTCCTATATTGACTAAATCAACTCAATTACGGCTGAAAACATAGTAATTAAATAATGGATTGTCTTCAGACTTCCTCATTTCATAGGCGAAAAGTATGGTGTTAAATGAAATTTGATAAATAAATAGAAATAATTACGGAGCCGTCATGATTAAGTGCTGTTTCGCTCAGTATTATTTGGTGAAGACTGTTAGTTTGACGATATTGCTGGGTGTTTCAGGACTTCAATTAAAAATTTTGTTATCACCTTGGTTAGTTTCTTAAGAATTTGATTGCGAAAATAGTATGAAAATTCTTCTTATCGAAGACGAGATCAAGATTGCAGAATTCACCATTCTTGGTTTGACATCTGCGGGATTTAACGTCACGCATGTCACCAATGGAGCAGCAGGGTTGGCAGCTATGCTGGAGGGCGGCTACGACCTAGTGATATTGGATGTGATGCTGCCAGCATTAAATGGTTTTGAAGTGCTAGAAAAAGCGCGTGAATTGGGGAGCAAAATCCCAGTAATTTTTCTTACAGCCAAAGGCGAGCTTCCCAATCGGCTCAAGGGTTTTGAAATGGGTGGAGACGATTACATTTCCAAGCCATTTTTTGTCGAAGAATTAGTCGCTCGCTTAAAAGCGGTTAAAGCAAGAAAAAATAATGATGATCCCGATGAAATCGTGGTGGGTGAGGTCTGTTTAAACAAGGTGAGTAATCGTGTGTCATGGCAAGGCAATTCAACGTTGCTGAGTCAACGCGAATTTAGTTTGGTGGAATTTTTGATGCGCACACCCGGGCATATTTTTTCTCGCCAAGAGATTTTGAAGCACGTTTGGGCTATCAACTTTAATCCGGAAACTAATGTGGTGGATGTCTACATTCAACGGATACGAAAAAAATTAAACAGAAACCAGCCTGAGGGCATTGAGTTTCCGATTGAAACCATTCGCGGTGTCGGCTATCGATTTTGCGATGAATCTAAAGTCAGCGCATGAGGAATTCACTCCGCTGGAAGATATTCGGCAACATCGTGCTTGCCGTATTCATTATCTTCATAGTCAATCGAATTATTGCGCAAAGACTGACTCCAGTAGCGGTCAGAAGTAGTATCAAAGAATACATAGGAACATCGTTAGAGGCATGTAAAGACCTTGCGGAAAACCGTGACCGTTTTTTAGGATGCGCACTGCAAAATAGTGAGGATGTCATTTACGGCGGTTTGGCGAAGCACCATGTCTTATGTATTCCAGAGGTTAGTTCTTCATCAGAACAACCTGCGATCTGCAATCAGATTCGTGGGATGAGCCCGACTGGCTCTGCTGAATTAGTGTCGACTTCGGTAGAAATTAGTGAGTACAAGGTGAATGATGAGATCTGGTTTGCAGCCAGATCAAAATCTAATCCTGCAGGGCTACTGGTAGTTACTCGACAGTTTGACATCGATAACTATGTATATTCTTTATGGAACTTGCGAGCGCAAGTGATCACCTTCATAGCTCCTTTTATCATTTTATGTGTGCTCATATTGACGTGGTATTGCAGCAGCCTGATCATGGCGCCGATTCGTCAGATTGAAGAAGCTCTCAAAAAGCTATCGTCGAAAAATCTTGATCAACCCATGGATATAGTTCCTGTTTACAAGGAGTTTGACAGCTTCATTTCAGTGTTTGAGCTGCTTAGAATTCGACTGAATGAAAGCTTTGTTCAGGCTCGCCGATTTGCGGGCGATGCATCGCATGAATTAAAAACGCCATTAACTATTTTGCGCGGAAATGCCGAGCGTGTAATCGCTAAATTGCCAACCGGATCTGAAGAACAGATACGAATGCGTTCGGTGGCAGATGAAGTCGAGCGCCTGATTGAAATTACAGAAAAATTACTACTTTTATCCAGTGCTGATGCGAATATTATTCAGCATGATATGAAAGAGGTATCGATTAGCGATGTGATTGGGCAGTTGGTACTCGACTCGCAAATATTTCAATCAAAACTCAATATCACCAGTGAATTGCAGCCAAAAATTTGCTGGAATTGTGATCAAAATTTGATCAATCAACTTTTTTACAATCTGTACACTAATGCCGTTAAATATAATATTGAGGGCGGCTGGATAAAGATGAAGCTTTTTAAAAGTGGTGAGGGATTTGTGTTTTCAATGTCGAATCCAACAGCCAACCCTCCGAGCGATCTTGCTAAAAAAGCGTTCGATCGTTTTTACCGAGGTGACTCATCGCGCGCGAGAGATATTGACGGCTTAGGTCTAGGCTTGAGTCTGGCGCAAGAGATTGCACGGGTTCATGGCTCAGAACTGAGCATGGAAGTCAGTTCAGAAAATATCGTGACCTTGCGTCTGAGCTATCCTGCGAAGGTTCTTTAGCCATCAAACAGGGCTGTCATTTAGATCCTACTAAATAACGTTAATGAGGTTGTACTATTTTTCGTTAAACAAAAAAGGGCGCCTTCGCGCCCTTTTTGTAGCCCTAACTTTTTTTGCTATCTACGCAGTGGTCACTACCGCACCCACTTCACCCCGGGTCAGTTGGTTTCTGACGATATCTGTGGGTTGAAAAAGTGTGATCAATGATTCTAAGAGCGTGGCAGCTTTACCGCTGTTATCCATAGAAAAATTACAGACATAGACGTCGAAGGTAACCGCGCCCAGCTCAGGCCAGGTATGTAGAGCCAAATGCGATTCGGCTAACAGTACGGTGCCTGTAACACCGCCGCATTCACCTTCATGTAGCCCTGGGAAGGCGTGAAAAACTTCGCTGACAGCGGTTAGTCCACTTTTGTCGACGAGCTCAAGGCATTTGCGCCGTAATGATTTTGCATCCGTCATTAACTTCAGGTTGGTATGACATCCCGCAATATCTGCGGTGAGGTGAAGTCCTTGCATCGGTAATTCCTTTCCCCTAAAAACAAGAAAGAAACCCTTCATGGCACTTGAATGCCATCTAGAAGGGCGGTTAAAAAAAGCCTTGAGGGCTTACTTGTGCTTCCTTGGGCGACCGGTTTTCACCGTCTGAAGCTTTTTCTTGGCAGATTTGACTTTGGCACTACTCATGTCTGCTAGCAAAGCGATACCAATTCGGATGAGCTCGCTTTTCTTCACCTCGAAACCTTCTTTCAGACACGCTTTTTTGACTTTAGCTAGAACGGCGTATTCAGACTCGGGGATCGTGAAGCTGTCGCGTACAAGCTGGGGTTTAGGTGACTTGTCTGCTTTGGTATCAGCTGCTTTTTTAGTGGCCTTAGCGGGTGTTTTTCTCGCTGCTGGCTTTGCTTTGGTAGCGGCAGCGCGTTTAGCGGCTGGCTTAGTTTTTGAGTTCATTAACGTAGTCTCCTGGTAGTTAATATCAGTGTATGACATCACGCTACCTAAAAAAACGGTATAAATCATTTATACGGTATGACGGTATACATTAAAAATCAAACGGAGTCGATAAAATGTTGTCTATGGACAACATTGTTGGCGGTGTGTGCGATATGAAAAGGTGTAAATAAAGCGATTTATCAGCGATGTAGGCTACAACGTAGCAGATCTAGCCGATTAAAAAAATGACAATCACGAATGTGACTCACGTACTTTCGTACCAGCCCTTCGACTGATTGACGATACGCACGACGATGAGCATGACAGGTACTTCGATTAAGACGCCCACCACCGTGGCAAGTGCCGCGCCGGATTGAAATCCAAACAAGCTAATTGCAGCGGCAACGGCTAGCTCAAAAAAATTGGACGCACCGATCAACGCAGAAGGACAGGCAACTGAATGGGATTCGCCGAGTTTTTTATTCAGCCAGTACGCCAATGAAGCATTGAAAAAAACCTGAATCAGTATGGGCACGGCCAGTAGCCCAATGATTAAAGGTTGATCAATGATGGCTTTACCTTGAAATCCAAACAGCAAAACTAAGGTTAACAGCAAGGCAGTGATAGACCATGATCCAATTTGTGTCATCGTGGCCTCGAATATCTCGATTCCTTGCTTCATCAGCCAATAGCGCCATGCCTGTGCCAGTAAAACAGGTATGACGATATATAAGACCACCGATGTCGTTAGTGTTTCCCAGGGTACGACGATGGACGATATGCCGAGTAACAGGGCGACGATAGGTGCAAAGGCAAACACCATAATGAGATCGTTCAGTGCGACCTGCGAGAGAGTAAACAAGCCATCGCCATTCGTCAGTCGGCTCCATACAAACACCATAGCTGTGCAGGGTGCGGCCGCTAGCAAGATCAATCCAGCAATGTAGCTGTCGATTTGATCAGCAGGCAAAAGAGGGGCAAATAGCTGACGCACAAATAGCCACCCGAGCAACGCCATAGAAAAAGGTTTGACTAACCAATTCACAAACAAGGTGACGCCTATGCCGCGCAAATGGCGTTTCACCAACGGCAGGGTTGCAAAGTCGATTTTCATTAGCATAGGAATGATCATGATCCAGACCAGTAAGCCAACGACTAAATTAACTTTAGCTATTTCAAGGGAGGCGATGAAATGAAAA
>JBEGSP010000159.1:0-16739 GCA_041179845.1 Pseudomonadota bacterium | reverse complement strand
AATGGGCCACTATCCCACCTGGTACGTAATGCAATTGTGCATGGTATCGAGCCCGCTGAAGAACGCGATGCTATGGGTAAGCCGAGACAAGGCTTAGTATTAATCAAGTTGAGTGAGCAAGGCGCTGAATTACGCTTGCAAGTCAGTGATGATGGTCGCGGGCTGAATTTTGTTCGTATTCGTGAGCAAGCTATAGCCAATGGCTTACTTTCCCCAAATGCTGAGTCCGATTCAGACAGCTTGACACAATTAATTTTTGAATCAGGTTTCTCTACTGCTGAGCAAGTAAGAGGCTTGGCCGGTCGCGGCATAGGTATGGATGCCGTCAAAGCGACTATCGTCGCTATGGGTGGGGCAATAAAAATTGAGAGTCAATCGGGGCTAGGTACATCAGTGATCATGGCTTTGCCGAAATCATCGTCAACACAGAAGATCCTATTGGTATCTGATGCGAATCAAAAAATTGCTTTGCCTTCCACGATGGTTCAGCAGGTGTTAACGATGACTTTAGCTAGTGCGAAGCAATCAATGGCAGAAGGTTTTATGGTGTGGCAGGATAAAAAAATAGCTCTCTGTGCTTTAAGCGATTTAATCAGAGAGCCGACAGTGACTCATAGCGCCGCTGATCGTATTTCATTTCTTATTTTGCACCAGCTCGATGATTGGATCGCAGTTAAAGTCGGCGAAGTTCATGGTCATCACGAGGTAGTGGTTAAGCCACCGGGTCCTCAATTGGCCAGCGTGCCGGGATTGATGGGTGCGGCAATGCTACCTGATGGCGATATTTTGCTGGTCATGAATTTATTACAACTGCATGCACATGCTGTTTCAAATCCCTTCACTAGATCAATCTCCACCCCGATTGTTCCAGAGCATGTGCCACCCTTAGTTTTGGTGGTTGATGATTCTTTGACAGTACGTCGTGTCAGTCAGCGCATGTTAGAAAAGCATGGTTATAGCGTAGCGCTTGCCAGACATGGTGCGCATGCGTTGGACTTGTTAAGTCAGCTGAGTCCGGCAGCCGTATTACTTGATATAGAAATGCCGACCATGGATGGCTTTGAGTTGTTGAGTAGACTCCGCTCTGATGAGCGTTTTCGAGCATTACCGGTAGCGATGATTACTTCACGAATGGCCGAGCGCCACCGTCTACATGCAATGCAATTAGGCGCGAATGCTTATTTTGGTAAACCCTATCGCGAGCAAGAACTTTTAGAATGGCTTGCGCAATGCGCACCGGTGAAAAAACTAACGACACCTAATAATCATACCGATCACAATCGACCACTAACGTCTACAGTATGAGTCGTTAGTCGCAAAAAATACTCAAGCTCGACCAACATAAAGCTATCGATCACTGTAGATGAGCGCATCATTTATTTTTTCACAACAGCATAACGCTCCAGTGTTTTTTTGCGCGCTTCATCATGCGCAACCAGTGGATGAGGATAATTTTTACCCAGCGTGACCTCGGCCATTTGTAGCTGCATTACTGAAGCGAGCCAGGGTGCATGGATCGTTTTGCCATCCAGTTTGCTGAGCTCGGGGAAGTAGCGTTTAATAAATTTACCCTCAGCGTCAAATCGTTCCGATTGAGTCACTGGATTAAAAATTCGAAAATAAGGTTGCGCATCACAGCCTGATGATGAGGCCCACTGCCAGCCTCCATTATTCGCCGACAAATCAAAGTCATTTAAATGACGCGCGAAATACGCCTCGCCGCGCCGCCAGTCGATACCCAGATCTTTAATCAAAAAGCAAGCTGTCACCATACGCAGGCGGTTATGCATATAGCCTGTTTGATTTAACTGCATCATCGCGGCATCCACCAGTGGATAGCCGGTACGACCCTCGCACCAAGCGGTAAATGCTGCATCGGCTGCCGCACCGTTTTCCCATTCGATACGATCGTAATCTGGCTTGAAGCTTCGCTCAGTTACATGCGGATGATGGTGCAGGATCATGAAATAAAAATCACGCCAAACAAGTTCTGATAACCAGATGCGCGCGCCTTCACCACCTTGACCCGATTGAATTGCCTCAACGGCTAATCGTGCCAGTGAGCGAATCGACACAGTACCAAAGCGTAAATGGATTGATAAATACGAAGGGCCTTTAATTGCAGGGAAATCACGCGTGGCGTCATAGCGCGACATACGTGGTAAGAAATCATTGAGTAAATCTGCGCCCCCCGTCATGCCAGTCGGGATTTTATGCTGCATCAAATCATACTCATCAAACCCCATAGAGCCGAGCGATGGCATGGCTGGCGTAGCGGGCGGTAGCGCAAGTTGTCCAGCGTCGCACGTCAGTGGCGCGAGTGGCTGTAGATCTAACTCGAAGGATGGTAATCCGAGTTTTTTCAACCATGCGTTTTTATACGGAGTGAACACGGAAAAAGATTTACCAGCGAGCGAAAGGACTTCGTCCTTCGCAAAAATGACGTGGTCTTTGTAGCTGTGCAGTTGTTTACCTGATTTTTTTAACGCCTGATCGATTTGACGATCTCGTTCGATCGCGCTCGGTTCGTAATCTTCGTTGATAAAAACAGCATCGACCGCCAATTCCTCGGCTAGCTGAGGTATCTCACTTAACGCAAGTGCATGACGAACAATCAATCCACCCCCGCGTTCTCGAAGCGATGCATCGAGTTCTTTCAGGCTGGCGTGGATAAATGCTACGCGGCGATCGATACGACCATGCGCAAGCAAGGGGTCGAGAATAGCTTTGTCAAAAATGAAAGCACAGTAGACAGTACGGCTGGCTTTGAGGGCATGGTGCAGTGCAGCGTGGTCGAAATCTCGCAGATCGCGACGAAACCATACCAGCGCTTTTTCGTAGTTCATTAATAGTATCTCGCAAAATAAAAAGCTAAGTGTAGCGTTGGTCGGCAAAGTTGATCTGCCAGCTCGAACGAAAGCCGGGGTAAAGCTGATAAAATTCGGCTTATGGCCAAGCAAGGCAAGCAGCGTTCCCCATCAATTTCCGCGGCTACCGCGGATGTCAGCGATTTTTCTTCTCCAAACATCGATTCAGCGACTCAAAAGCAGACTGAAATCCAGTCTTTGCAACTAGCAGATCATTTTTTGATCGCCATGCCATCGATGTTGGATCCAGTTTTTGGTGGCACGGTGGTCTACATTTGTGAGCACAACGAGAATGGTGCTTTGGGCATGATCATTAATCGCCCGACGGACATGACAATGGATGTCTTGTTCGAGCGTCTGGATTTGTCACTTGAAATCACTCCCCACGATCAAGTTATGCCTCAAGTGCCGGTGCTGTTTGGAGGTCCGGTACAAGTTGAGCGTGGTTTTGTTTTGCATGCACCGTCAGCCGATTACAACTCATCGCTGACGGTGTCGGATGACGTGTCGCTCACTACCTCGCGTGATGTGCTGGAAGCCGCTGCTCAAGGCAACGGCCCGCGACGCTTAGTGGTGACGCTGGGTTGCGCAGGTTGGAGTGCGGGTCAGCTGGAAGATGAAATTTTACGCAATGGTTGGCTCACGGTGCGTGCCGATCCCGCTATATTGTTTGATATGCCAAGCGCAGAGCGCTTCACAGCGGCCATGAATTTGTTGGGGATTGATCCGACTATGCTCACTGGAGAAGCTGGGCATGCTTGATGCGCCGCGCACATGAGCACGGTTATGTCGTTCGATTTTGGTCTCAAGCGTATTGGTGTTGCGGTGGGTAACCTGCTCATCAAGCAAGCGCAGCCGCTAACCATCATCGATGCAGCAACCAATGCGGCAAAGTTCGCGGCGATCGGTACGTTAATAGATGAATGGCAGCCTAGCAGTATTGTTGTAGGTTTGCCTTTGCATCCCGATGGGGCCGAACATGAAATGACGCTGCGTTGCCGACGTTTTGCTAACCAAATTACTGGCCGCTTTGGAGTGGCAACGGTGCTGATAGACGAGCGATATACCTCAGCAGTGCTGTCTGCATCACGTGGCGAGCACGTAGATAGTCAAGCAGCCGCGCTGATACTTCAACAATTTTTCGACACTCATGAATCCCACTGAACTTCAAGCCGAAGTCCTCTACAGTCAACTTGAGACAGAGTTGAAATCTGCGCTGGCGGGAATGCCCAAACTTGCCATCGTAGGAATTTATTCTGGCGGTGCCTGGCTAGCAGAACGACTTTCTCAGACACTCAATGTCGCCGAGACCGGTTTTATTGATGTATCGTTTTATCGTGATGATTACGCTAAGCGTGGCCTAAAAGAAGAAGTTAGGCCTAGTCACATTCCCTTTGAGATCGAAGGTGCCAATATCTTATTGGTCGATGATGTTTTGTACACCGGACGCACCACACGCGCAGCGATCAATACACTCTTCGACTATGGCCGTCCCGCGAAAATCATGTTGGCAGCTTTAGTTGATCGCGGTGGCCGCGAGTTACCCATTTCTGCAGATTTTGTTGCGAAGACTCTGGTGCTTCCCAGTGAACAGATGCTCGTGCTGCAAAAGGCCGATGATGGCCGCCTATCTCTGACCATAGACCATGCATAATCCTCAACTCAATAAGCACGGCGAACTACAGCATTTAATTACACTTGATGGTCTACCTAAGGTCATCCTTACGCGAATTTTAGATACTGCCGCTTCATTTGTGAGTGTGAGTGATCGCGAAGTAAAAAAAGTACCGCTCATGCGAGGCAAGAGTGTGTTCAATCTTTTTTTTGAAAATTCTACGCGCACGCGAACCACGTTTGAGATTGCCTCCAAACGACTCTCAGCCGATGTGATTAATTTAAATATCTCAGCATCGTCTGCAAGTAAAGGTGAGTCGCTGCTAGACACCATCGACAATTTGGCAGCGATGCATGCCGATATGTTTGTGGTGCGTCATGCCCAATCCGGTGCGCCGTATTTGATTGCTAAGCACTTGATTGATACTAATCAGCAGCATGTGCATGTGATTAATGCTGGAGATGGTCGTCACGCACATCCAACACAAGGCTTGTTGGATATGTACACCATACGTCACTACAAAAAGAATTTTTCGAATCTCACCGTCGCTATCGTCGGCGATATTTTGCATAGTCGTGTGGCTCGTTCGGATATTCATGGACTAACAACCTTGGGTGTACCTGAAGTGCGTGCGATTGGCCCCAGAACGTTGCTGCCGGGTGGTTTAGAGCAGATGGGTGTGCGAGTATTTACGGATATGAACGAAGGTTTGAAAGACGTGGACGTGATCATCATGCTGCGTCTTCAAAATGAACGTATGACCGGTGCTTTGCTACCCTCAGCGCAAGAATATTTTAAAAGTTATGGCCTCACGCCCGAACGACTCGCACTAGCTAAGCCTGATGCGATTGTTATGCACCCCGGCCCTATGAATCGCGGTGTAGAAATTGATTCGGCGGTTGCTGATGGTGCGCAAGCGGTGATCTTGCCGCAGGTGACCTTTGGTATAGCCGTGCGTATGGCCGTGATGAGTATGTTGGCGGGTGCCTGATGGTCAATCAATTGCGCTTGAAAAGAAAAAATTAGCATGAGACTACATATTAAAAACGGACGCCTGATTGATCCGGTCAATCACATCGATGCGCAGCACGATGTCTTTATTGCGGATGGTTGTATCGCTGCTATTGCACAAGCACCTGCAGGTTTTGTAGCCGATCAAATCATTGATGCCAGCGGCTTAATTGTGTGTCCGGGTTTGGTCGATTTATCTGCACGATTACGTGAGCCTGGTTACGAATACAAAGCGACACTTGAATCCGAATTGCAATCGGCATTAGCAGGCGGTGTGACGAGTTTGCTATGTCCACCCGATACCGATCCTGTACTGGATGAGCCAGGCTTAGTTGAAATGTTGGTGCATCGCGCACGTATTTTGAATCAGTCGCATGTGTATCCTTTGGGTGCATTAACGGTGGGTCTTAAGGGTCGCGAGTTAACTGAAATGGCTGAGCTCACTGAAGCAGGCTGTATCGGTTTTTCGCAAGCAGAGCAATCAATAGAAGACAGCACCGTGCTGATGCGTGCGATGCAGTACGCACAAACATTTGGCTACACCGTGTGGTTGCGTCCGCAAGATCCGCATCTGGGTAAAGGCGGTACAGCGCATAGTGGGCCATTAGCGTCGCGGCTGGGTTTGTCGGGTGTGCCCGTGATTAGTGAGACGATTGCCCTGCATACGATCTTTGAATTAATGCGGTCCACCGGTGCGCGCGTGCACTTGTGTCGTTTGTCATCCGCAGCGGGTATTGCTTTGGTACGCGCTGCTAAGGCTGAGGGCCTACCAGTGAGCTGCGATGTGGGTGCGCATCATGTGCATCTGACAGATAACGATATTGGTTTCTTTGATCCGAATGCGCGACTCTCACCGCCATTGCGCAGCCAGCGTGATCGCGATGCGATTCGAGCCGCGCTGATGGATGGAACCATCGATGCCATCTGTTCTGATCACACCCCCGTTGATGATGATGAAAAATTATTGCCCTTTGGTGAAGCATCGCCCGGTGCGACTGGCTTGGAGTTACTGCTATCGCTTTCATTGAAATGGGCTGATGAGCAGTTGTCAGGCAACGATAAATTGACGATGGCCATCTCCCGCATTACGGCTGATGCAGCACGCGTTGCCGGCTTGTCGGCTGGTGGCTTATCGACAGGGAGTGTCGCTGATGTCTGTGTATTTGATGCGGATGCACGTTGGTTAGTCAACGCCGCAGCCATAGTGAGTCAAGGTAAGCACACACCTTTTCTCGGTTATGAATTACCTGGTCAGGTTCGACATACGATCGTCTCTGGTCGTCTAGCTTATAGTCGCTAGTGACGATGCCGGTATTGCCGTTAGCAAGGCTTGGCCTGCATTTGTTCGTCGGTTTATGGAAAACCGCCGTACTTTTTCCGTGGTTGGATGAGGCGGGTCGTGATCGTCGTATACAACGTTGGTCGCGTCAGCTGGTAGAAATATGCGGTGTCAGCATGGAGCTGGATGCTGAGCGACAAGAACAACCCGTATCGCCCGCGCTGATTATTTGCAATCATATTTCGTGGCTGGATATTTTTGTTATCAACACGATTCATCCATGCCGCTTCGTCGCTAAATCCGATATACGTAGTTGGCCACTCATTGGGTGGCTGTGCCACAAAACCGGCACGATCTTTATCGCTCGTGGCAAGCAGAGTGATGTACGGCGTATCTATGCGGGATTAGTTAAAAGTATTCACGACGGTGAGCGTGTCGCTTTTTTCCCAGAGGGGACAACAGCACCGCAAGGCACTGTATTACCGTTTCATGCGAATTTATTTGAAGCTGCCATCGAAGCTCACGTTCCAGTACAACCTTACGCGCTACGCTACGTGGACGCCGATGGACAATTACATAACGCAGCTGACTTTATCGGTGAGATGACCTTCGTAGAAAGTGTGATTGCGATTGTAAAAAGTGGCGGCATTAAAGCGGAGTTAATTCGATTACCTGCACTGCCTACGGAAGGCGCTCATCGACGTGAGTTGGCTGTAACAGCGCGAGAAATGATTGCCTCAGTGCTGATTCCGATTACTACGCCGACTGCTACTCCTGCTCCTATCCCGGCTGCTGATGTTGAGGGCAATCCACCTGCACCAGCAATCGATCATGTAAGCGCAGCGCGCTGAGCTTGCCGCCCCAGACACATCCCGTATCGAGTCCAATCACATTCGGTTCTAACACCAGCCCCAGTGTTGACCAGTGACCAAAAACGATAGGCACATCCTGACTTTGTCGATTCGGTACCTCGAACCAAGGTAAATAATTGCGAGGTGTGTGTCCCGGACCTTCCTTGCTTTTAAATTCCATCTCACCGTCTGCTGTGCAATAGCGAAGACGCGTCAGCGCATTCACGATGCAGCGCAGTCGGTCGTTACCCTGTAAATCATCGCGCCAGCGTAACGGCTCGTTGCCATACATATCGCTTAAAAAAGTTAACCAATGATCGCTGCGCAGCACGGCCGATACTTCACTCGCTAGTTCTAGCGTTTGTTGCGCCGTCCATTGCGGCAGTACGCCCGCATGAACAATTAAGTGGCCATCGGCCATTAAGGCCAGCGGTTGCTGTCGCAACCAGTCGAGTAGTTCATCGCGATCGGGTGCAGCGAGCAAGCTGTCCAAGGTATCTGAGCGGCTGGCCGCACGCAGTTCATGCGCGACCGCAAGTAAATGCAGATCATGATTGCCCAACACCATCTGAGCGCGCTTGCCCATGGTTCGTAGCCGGCGCAGACAACCTAGAGAATCCGGGCCACGATTGACCAGATCGCCAACGAAAATAAAGTGCGCGTCGGGCGACACTGAAAGAACGCGCTCCAGCAGCAGGTCGAGTTGCCCCGCGCAACCCTGTAAGTCACCTATAGCAAAGAGCGTCATTAATATTTAAGCAAGTAAGGAGTTTTCGGGAATTTGTTACTCATTCTATTTCCAACTGAGCTGAGTGGCTCCGTTAAAATGCAGGGTTAATTCAACAAAGTAGTTATTGAAACGATAAGGTAAGAGCATGATTCTCGTCACCGGCGGCGCTGGCTTCATCGGCTCCAATTTTGTGATTGACTGGCTAGCATCGAATGATGAGCCCGTCATCAACCTAGACAAACTAACCTACGCTGGCAATCCAGACAATTTTTCTTCACTCGATGGCGATCCACGTCATCATTTCGTGAAGGGTGATATCTGCGATCGTGAGTTGCTCAATCAGCTGATGGCACAACACAAGCCGCGCGCTATTGTGCACTTCGCTGCCGAGAGCCATGTGGATAGATCGATTCACGGTCCCGGCGATTTCATCAAAACGAATGTCGATGGCACCTTTAGTTTATTAGAAGCAGCACGTGCGCATTGTGCGGGTTTGTCTGAAACTGAACGGGCAGCTTTTCGCTTTTTACATGTATCGACTGACGAAGTGTTTGGAACATTGAATCCGGGTGATCCACCTTTTTCTGAAACCACACCTTATGCACCGAATAGTCCGTACTCAGCATCGAAGGCTGCTTCAGATCATTTAGTCCGTGCCTGGCATCACACCTATGGCATGGCAGTACTGACGAGTAATTGCTCAAATAATTACGGCCCGCTACAGTTTCCGGAAAAATTAGTGCCGCTGATTATTGCTAATGCATTGGCGGGTAAACCTCTGCCGATTTATGGTGATGGCCAGCAGGTACGTGATTGGTTGTATGTCGGCGATCATTGCAGTGCGATTCGTCGCATATTGACCGACGGTCAGCCGGGTGAGACCTACAACATTGGTGGTTGGAATGAAAAAGCTAATATCGATGTAGTGCATACCTTGTGTGATTTGCTGGATGAACTATCTCCCGCAAAGCAATCCTATCGCGAGCAAATTACCTACGTTAAAGATCGTCCTGGTCACGATCGTCGTTACGCCATCGATGCACGCAAAACAGAGCGTGAACTCGGCTGGCGTCCAACCGAAACATTTGAGACCGGCATGCGTAAAACCGTGCAGTGGTATTTAGCCAATCAAGAATGGGTACGCAAAGTACAGTCTGGGGATTATCTGAAATGGATAGACCGTAATTACAGCCAACGTGCCGGAGGTGCAGCGTGAGCTCAGCACAAATAAATAATCGTCGCGGCATCATCTTAGCGGGTGGCTCAGGTACGCGCTTATATCCTGTCACGATGGCAGTATCCAAGCAGCTCATGCCGGTGTACGACAAGCCCATGATTTACTACCCGCTGACCACGCTGATGTTAGCGGGTATCCGCGATATCCTGCTGATATCTACACCGCAGGACACGCCGCGCTTCACGGATTTGTTAGGTGATGGCAGTCAGTGGGGCATCAACATTCAGTACGCCGTGCAACCTTCGCCGGATGGATTGGCGCAAGCCTTCATCATCGGAAAAGAGTTCGTTGGTAACCATCCTTCTGCACTGATCCTTGGCGATAATCTTTTTTATGGCCACGATTTAGATGCACGTTTGCGTGCTGCCAATGCGCGGCAAGAGGGCGCAACCGTGTTTGCGTATCACGTTGATGATCCCGAGCGTTATGGTGTGGTTGGTTTTGATGATCAACGTCGCGCGATTAGCATCGAAGAAAAGCCTAAGCAGCCACAATCGAATTACGCCGTCACGGGTCTGTATTTTTACGATCAACAGGTGTGTGATATTGCTGCCAATATCAAACCTTCTCCGCGCGGTGAGTTAGAAATTACCGACGTCAATCGAGTCTATCTCGAGCAACAGCAATTGCAAGTCGAGTTGATGGGGCGCGGTATGGCATGGCTAGATACGGGTACGCACGAATCATTATTGGAGGCGGCGCAATTTATCGCTACTCTGGAAAAACGTCAGGGTCTGAAAGTGGCCTGTCCGGAAGAGGTGGCCTATCGCAAGGGCTATATCAATGCCGCGCAAGTAGAAAAACTCGCTGAACCATTGAAGAAAAATACCTACGGCCAGTATTTACTGCGCATGTTGAAAGAAAAGGTGTATTGATCTTATGAACGTGATCAAGACGGCGATACCGGATGTGATGATCATTGAACCGAAAGTGTTTGGTGATGCCCGTGGTTTTTTTTACGAGAGTTTCAATCAGCGTCAGTTTGAAGAATTGACGGGCGTCTCCCCCGTGTTTGTTCAAGACAATCATTCGCGTTCAGCGCGAGGTGTTTTGCGCGGCTTGCATTATCAAATGCAGCAGACCCAGGGAAAATTAGTCCGTGTGACTTCGGGTGAAGTGTTTGATGTTTGCGTCGATCTGCGCCGTAGCTCACCGACCTTTGGAAAATCGGTGTCGGTTATTTTGTCCGCCGAAAATCATCGGCAATTTTGGGTGCCGCCCGGATTTGCTCACGGTTTTTTAGTGACTAGTGATAGCGCAGAATTTTTATACAAGACTACTGATTATTACGCTCCTGAATATGAGCGCTCTTTGCTCTGGAATGATCCGGCACTCGGTATAGAGTGGCCTTTGCAGCAAGAGCCACTGCTCTCCGTTAAAGATAAAGCGGGAGTACCCCTCGCTTCTGCCGACGTATTTGCATGAAAATTCTCGTCACCGGCCGCAATGGTCAAGTAGGCGGTGCGCTACAGCACGCCTTAGTGGGTTTGGGTGAGATCATCATCGTGGATCGCACGCAATTCGATTTGTCTAATGTAGATGCCATGCGTGAAGTGATTCGTAGCATTCGTCCGAATCTTATTGTGAATGCGGCCGCCTATACCGCCGTTGATGTGGCTGAGACTGATGAAGCCATGGCCTACCGCATTAATGCCGAAGCTCCGGGCGTGATGGCAGAAGAAGCCAAACGTCTTGGTGCGAGCCTTATTCATTACTCGACCGATTATGTGTATGACGGTGGTAAATCGGGCGCATGGCTAGAAACCGATGCAACCGGACCCTTATCTGCGTATGGACGTAGCAAACTAGCAGGCGAGCAAGCGATTGCTGCAGTTGGATTGCCGCATCTGATTTTGCGTACCAGTTGGGTATATGGATTACATGGAAAGAATTTTTTATTGACCATGTTGCGTCTTGCGCAGAGTCGGCCAGAGCTTTCTATTGTCAGTGATCAGATAGGTGCCCCGACCTGGAGCGTTACGATTGCTCAAGCTACCGCAAGCATCATCAAAAAATTTCCAGATCTCGCCGCTGTTGAGCACTTAAGTGGTATTTACCATTTGTGCGCGCGTGGACAAACCAGCTGGTTTGGTTTTGCAGAAAAAATTTTCGCGCATTCATTGATACAACAAAAACCTAAGCTTCACCCTATAACCACCGCGGATTATCCTACGCCAGCGGTGAGGCCGAAAAATTCCGTCATGAATACGGATAAATTCGAGCAGAATTTTGCGGCCCTACCGACCTGGGATGTAGCGCTCGGCGATTGTCTGCAGCAGATTCCCACGGAAGCGCCCCAATTACTTAAAGCGAACTGACATCATGGCAAACAGCAATGCATCTCTGACTCCCGGTATTTTTAAGGCTTACGATATACGTGGTGTGTTGGATAAAACACTGGATACCGATATTGCGCGTCAGATTGGCCAGGCCTTTGGTAGTGCAGCGTTAGAAAAAAATGAAAAGACTGTGGTTATCGGTCGTGATGGTCGTTTGTCTGGCCCCTCACTATCCGCTGCGCTAGCTGATGGCTTGCAATCCACTGGTGTGAATGTAATTGATGTAGGTATGGTCGCTACGCCCATGCTGTACTTTGCGACTTACGCTCTGGGGGCTGCCAGTGGGATTATGGTTACCGGTAGTCATAATCCGCCCGATTACAACGGTTTCAAAATGGTACTCGCGGGTGATGCTATTTATGGTGAGACCATACAGCAGTTGTATCAGCGCATACTCGCCCATCGTTTTTCTCAAGGCGCAGGTAGTTATCGCGAGCACGATATTCGTGCTGCGTATCTCGAGCGAATTATCAGTGATGTAAAAATATCGCGTCCGATGAAAATCGCCGTTGATTGCGGGAATGGTGTTGCGGGTGCCGTCGCAGGTGATTTATATCGTGGCATGGGTTGTGACGTTATCGAATTATTTTGCGAAGTCGACGGTAATTTCCCCAATCATCACCCCGATCCAGCGCATCCTGAAAATCTACAAGATTTAATTCATACACTCGCCACTACTGATGCAGAGCTCGGTTTGGCGTTTGATGGTGATGGCGATCGTTTGGGTGTCGTCACTAAAGATGGCCAAATTATTTTCCCCGATCGACAGCTCATGCTGTTCGCGCAAGAAGTGTTGTCTCGTAATCCCGGTGCACCTATTTTGTATGACGTCAAATGCAGTAAGCATGTAGCAGCGGTGGTCAAAGCAGCAGGTGGTCAACCATTGATGGGTAAGACAGGTCACTCCTTAGTCAAAGCGCGTATGAAAGAGACGCAGGCGCCTTTAGGTGGCGAGATGAGTGGCCATGTATTCTTTAAAGATCGTTGGTATGGATTTGATGATGGTTTATATGCCGGTGCGCGTTTGTTAGAAATTTTAAGTAAGTTGGCAGATCCGAATTCAACACTGAATGCGCTGCCGCAATCGATTTCAACACCTGAATTACAAATACAGTGCGCCGAAGGTGAAAATCATCAACTGGTGACACGCTTGCAAAAAGAAATCAGCTGGCCTGGATCAGAGCAAGTGCTAACGATTGATGGCGTACGAGTTGAATATAGCGACGGTTTTGGTTTGGTGCGTGCCTCAAACACTACGCCGGTACTCGTGCTGCGTTTCGAAGCTGAAAATGAAACAGCGCTCAAACGCATACAACAGTCATTGGCGCAGGCAATCCACACAGTTAAGCCCGATGCTGTGCTGCCATTTCAGGCTTAATGATCGCTTTGTCACTACGCATTTACTCTGCCTGCTGGTGGTTAGCGCTTCCTTTAGTACTACTCAGGCTATGGTGGCGTGGGCGTAAAGAAGCCGGTTATCGGAAACATATTTCTGAGCGTCTGAGTCTAGCTAACCCTGAGTTTTCATCTCCGCTGATTTGGGTGCATGCGGTTTCCGTCGGCGAGACGCGTGCCGCAGAACCGCTGATTCATGCCTTACTAAAAAAATATCCGCAGCATCAAGTGCTCTTAACGCATATGACTCCCACCGGGCGTACGACGGGTGCCGATTTATTTCGTAATGAGCCGCGTGTTTCTCAGTCCTATATTCCGTATGATGCGTTGAGTTTGACGAAGCGTTTCATTTCCAAAATCAATCCCAGCATTTGCGTATTGATGGAAACAGAAGTGTGGCCCTCGTTGATAGATTCGTGTAACCGAGCTGGCATTCCCATCGCGTTGATTAATGCGCGTCTATCCGCGCGCTCACTCAAACGGGCGCAGTGGTTTGGTGGCTTACTCGGTGATGCGCTGCGTAAGATTACTGTAGTGATCGCGCAAACCCAGGCCGATGCGGAACGTTTGCACACACTAGGAGCGCAAACGATCATCGTTGCAGGCAGTCTCAAATTTGACATCACTCCACCGGAAGCCATGCTGGCGATGGGTAATCAGTGGCGTCAACGAATCGGTGATCGTCTGGTTCTTTTGTGCGCCAGTACGCGCGAGGGCGAGGAGGCATTGTTATTAGATGCGTATATGGCAGCGACGCTTGATCCACGTGTGTTGGTGATTTTGGTGCCACGACATCCGCAGCGTTTTGATGAAGTAGAGCGCATGCT
This sequence comes from Pseudomonadota bacterium, assembly GCA_041179845.1. Classification (GTDB taxonomy): domain Bacteria; phylum Pseudomonadota; class Gammaproteobacteria; order Burkholderiales; family Burkholderiaceae_D; genus Pernthalerella. The sequence continues at coordinate 2,588 of JBEGSP010000159.1, read as the reverse complement.
CGAAGCACGCGGCCTGCGCTGGCAGCGACGCTCGCAATGGACGACAGAGACTGTACCTGCAAGTACTCAGATACTGCTCGGTGATTCCATGGGTGAGATGTTTGCCTACTATGCCGCATCTGATGTGGCGTTTATTGGCGGCAGTTTGTTACCCCTAGGCGGACAAAATCTGATTGAAGCTCTGTCGTGTGGCAAGCCAGTGTTAGTAGGGCCGCATACGTTTAATTTTAAACAAGTGACTGCGGATGCCATCACCGTAGGTGCTGCTATCCGTGTTCCTGATGCGCAGCATGTTTTTTCAAATGTGAGTCAATTCGACATCCAGTCGAAAGACTATCAAGCGATGTCCGACCTAGCGATTCAGTTTTGTGTTCAGCACCAAGGTGCTACGGCAAGAACACTCAAGTTATTATCGCCTCAATTAAGATAACTACAAATAAAAATGTCTAAAAAAAAATGCCAGTCGGTTGACTGGCATTTTTATTTTTTAACTTACGAGAGCTTATTGTTTTTCTGGCTCGCTAAAGCCACCACCGAGCGAACGATATAAATCAACCGCATTGGTTAAGCGTAGTAATTGTGACTGAACTAAGGCCTGTTCCGCATTGAATAATTCGCGCTCGGCATCTAACAAATCTAGATAGCTAGAAATACCATTTTCGTAGCGTGCACGTGCGAGTGACAGGCGTTCGGCTTGAGCATTTCTGAAGGCGCTTTGCGCTTCAATTTCTTCCGTCAATGTGGCGCGTGCGGATAAGGCATCGGCCACTTCGCGAAACGCGACTTGAATCGTTTTTTCATAGTCCGTGATCGCTATATTGCTGCGTATTTCTGCCAAGTTCAGGCTGGCTTTGTTACGGCCATTATCAAAAATGGGTAAGGTAATTTGTGGGAAAAAGCTCCAAGTACGTGATCCGCCTTCAAATAATCCACCGAGATCATTGCTCGCTAGGCCCAATCCCGTGGTTAGCGAAATGCGTGGAAAAAAAGCAGCACGTGCAGCAGCAATATTCGCCTGAGTCGCACGCAGTCGCTGTTCGGCAGCGCGTATGTCGGGGCGACGCTCCAATAAATCCGAAGGTAATCCTTCACCAATATCAGCAGTAATAACCTGGGTTGACAGTGTCGCAGTTTGCGTTGGAAGTTTTACATTTGAGCCGGTCAGTAAGGTTAGCGCATTTACGGCTAACGCGTGCTGGCGACGCAAACCTAGCAAGACAACTTTAGCTGAGTAGACTAGCGTTTCACTTTGCTGAAACTCCATCGCATTGGTGATCCCTGCATCTAAACGCTTTCTCACCAGATCACGTGATGATTCACGACCTTTGAGAGTGCGTTGAGCTAAGGTAATTTGCTCGGCTAGAGCACGTTCGATTAACCAGGCCTTAGCGACTTCACCAACTAATGAAATTTGTATCGCGCGTCGCGCCTCTTCAGTAGCGAGATATTGCGATAACGCTGCTGCCGACAGATTTTTTACGCGACCGAAAAAATCCAGTTCAAATGCAGAGAGACCTACGCCTGCCTGATAGGCAGTAGTCTCGCGCATGGTGCCAGCCAATAGCTGCCGCGTTGTGTTCAAGCCACCCGTTGCATTGATGGTAGGTAGTTGATCAGCGCGTTGAATGCCATACAGTGCGCGCGCTTCTTCTATCTGCAACACAGCGGTCTTGAGATTGCGATTATTTTTTAAGGCGGTGCTGATCGCTTCTCGCAGATCAGGATTCTGGAAGAAGTCATTCCAGCCTGTATCAGCAATCGCTTTGTTTGAACTGTTATCGCTGGCTGGGTAGCTGTCTGGAACCGGTGCCGTAGGTTTGGTAAACGTGGGCATGATCTGGCAACCAGAGAGCGAAAATACGCCGGCGATGATGACCAGCGGAAGAGTGAGTTTTTTTATCATTGTTGTGCCTCGTTTTGATGCAAGTTAGCTGCGTATAGTTTACGTTGGCGTTCGCTGCCTTTGAATATGCGTCGAATCACCACAAAAAAGACAGGGACAAAAAACACGGCAAGTACTGTCGCCGTGATCATGCCGCCCATAACTCCTGTGCCAATCGCACGTTGGCTAGCTGAGCCAGCACCACTGGCGAGCACCAAGGGCAATACACCGAGTATGAATGCCAATGATGTCATGATGATCGGTCGAAAGCGAAGTTTGACAGCGGTGAGCGTTGCTTCAATCAAGTCCATGCCACCCGCTTGTAGATCTTTAGCGAATTCAATAATCAAGATCGCATTTTTAGCAGATAAACCGATGATGGCAATTAGGCCTACTTTGAAGTACACATCATTAGGCATTTCACGGAAAATCGTCAATGACACCGCGCCTAATACGCCGAGTGGAACTACGAGTAGCACAGCCACCGGGATCGACGTACTTTCGTACAAAGCGGCTAACACTAAAAAGACGGCAAGCAATGAGAGTACAAATAGCGCCGTGGCAGTGGAACCCGCAGCTTTCTCTTCAAATGATTGACCAGCCCATTCAAAGCCTATGCCGGAAGGTAGTTGCGCCACCATACGTTCGACTTCAGCGAGCGCGTCACCGGATGAGGCGCCGGGAGCAGCATCGCCTTGAATTTTCA
>JBEGSP010000158.1:0-4008 GCA_041179845.1 Pseudomonadota bacterium | reverse complement strand
TGCCAGTCAAGTCGGACTCGGCCCCATCAAAGTCAACATGGTAGTTAAAGGTGGCATGAACGATCAGGAAATCGTTCCCATGGCGCGCCACTTCAAAGGCAGCGACGTCATCTTGCGTTTTATTGAATACATGGATGTTGGCGCATCAAACGGTTGGAAAATGGATGAAGTTATTCCTTCAGCCGAGGTGGTACGACGTATCAGCGAATCCATGCCACTCGAAGTGGTTGATGCCAATTACACCGGCGAGACCGCCGAACGTTGGCGCTATACCGACGGTAGCGGCGAGATCGGCGTTATCTCCAGCGTTACACAAGCGTTTTGCAGCGATTGCAATCGTGCGCGTCTTTCAACCGAGGGCAAACTCTTTACCTGCTTGTTTGCTACCGGCGGCCATGATTTACGCGCACTACTGCGCAACGGCCACAGCGATGCTGAAATCACCTCAGCTGTTTCTCATCTGTGGGCGAAGCGTGATGATCGGTACTCCGAACTACGCACTATCAATACTGAAGGCTTGTCACGCAGCGATCGTAAAGTTGAAATGTCGTATATCGGCGGCTAAGCCGACACGCGAATGTCTCACGCCATTCTCCCCGATCTATCTGATCTAATCACTGGTAACGACCAGTACGATGTGCCGGTTGCCATTATTCAGCAAGTTATCGCGCGCTGTATTACTCCGTTAAACGATACTGAAACGCTGCCATTAAAACAGTCGTTGGGACGCGTGCTTGCGCAGGATGTGATCTCACCAATCAACGTACCCTCTTACGATAATTCTGCTATGGATGGCTATGCCTTTATAGCGACTGATCTAGCGAATAAACCCTCAAAGTTAAATGTTGTTGGTAAAGCCTACGCTGGTCATCCCTATCTATCGGAAGTTCGATCAGGTGAATGCGTACGCATCATGACGGGCGCAGCCATTCCGCGTGGCTGCGATACCGTTATTGCGCAAGAGTTAGTGAATGATGTGACCGATACGCACATCAGTATTAGGCTGAATACAGTGAACGCCGGTGACAACCGCCGACTGGCCGGCGAGGATCTGCGCATAGGATCAGTCGCACTTCGCAAAGGTAAACGCTTGTCTCCGGCCGATATTGGTTTACTGGCGTCTTTGGGTATCGCCGATATCGCTGTTATTCGACGGCCGCGCGTCGCTTTTTTTTCTACTGGCGACGAGCTACGTTCCATCGGTCAAACCCTCGATGAAGGCTGCGTGTATGACAGCAACCGCTACACGTTGCACAGCATGTTAGTCCGTGCGCAGTGCGAGCCGATTGATATGGGCGTGGTGAAAGACGACCCTGCATCACTAGAAAAAGCTTTGCGTGAAGCATGCGCACAAGCCGACGTGATCATCACCACCGGCGGTGTATCCGCCGGTGACGCTGATTACACTCGTCAAATGATGGCGCGATTAGGTGAAGTACTGTTCTGCAAAATTGCTATGCGCCCCGGTCGACCTATGGCCTTTGGAAAAATTCAGAGCGATGGACGTACCGCGCTCTTGTTTGGACTACCGGGAAATCCTGTCGCAGTCATGGCGACATTTTATTTTTTGGCGCGCGATGCTATCTATCAGCTTATGGGCACAAAGCCACATGCACAAACCTTACTCAAGATAGCCAGTACACATGCCATACGAAAAAAACCGGGACGCACAGAATACCAACGCGCCATTGTATCGACAGACACAAGCGGTAAGCAGCACGTCACACTAACCGGTGCGCAAGGCTCGGGCATTCTTAGCTCCATGTCGGAAGCTAACTGCATGGTAGTTTTAGATCATGATCAAAGCGACGTCGCAGCAGGTGAGCTTGTCGCTGTCTTAGCCTTTGATGGTTTTATTTAGAGCACTTGCTAATCTAACCGGGTGAGTTCCTCATCCAGTCTGCAGTGCCAAACAAGCCATTAAGCAAGATATCTTGCGTTGCTTCGCTATAGTTCAAATCCCGCATCGCCAGCAGCATGCAGGTTAACCATTCATCGCGTTCTTGACTGGCTATCTTAAAAGGTAAATGTCGGGCTCGCAGAAAAGCATTACCAAAACGTGGCGTATATAAATCAGGACCACCCATCCAACCCGACAAGAAAAAATACAGCTTGTCGCGCGAGCCATCAAGCGTAGCAGGATGCATCGCACGTAGCGCTTTGAACTCCGGCTCTAAATCCATCAAGTCATAAAAACGATCGACAAGAATTCGTAGCTGGGCATCGCCGCCGATTAGCTCATACAGGCTAGTTTCATTTGAATTTTCAGTACTCATAGATGCAAATGATAGCGCACAGAATCTTAGTTGATCGATCTCAATCCGACGGCACTTATGAAATTCACAACTTGTCCAATATGAACTCTGATCCATATCAATGTTCAGATTCGTCACTTAATTCAACAACGCGACACGAAACATGCGGGACATCACCCAAGAATATTCATCACTCACTGAGTATGCCGTGCGCGTTCTCGATATCGTCATCATTTTTTCTTTGGCCCACAGCGCAGCTCTACTACGACTGTCCGTACCTCTAAACACACTCTCCAATTCGCACCTGATCGTCACGTATTTTTGTGCTGCGCTCGCTTTACCGATGCTACCGCGATTTAAATTTCGCATGCTTTCGAATAATCACCTGTTCGCTGTCACCTTCTGTCAGATGGCAGCTTCACTCAGTTTAATAATCGGTGTGGGTGTGTTGTTTGTATCGCTGACTCAACCAATTCATCCTCTCTCCTGGACCTGGATTGCTACTTGGTACCTCTTATCAGTCGCCAGCATCACCTTTATACACTTACTGATACGCGCCTCCATGCAGAGCCTGCGTGAACATGGTTATAACCAACGACGTGTCATCATCATAGGTTACGGTGCTGCAGGTAAAGAACTACATAAGCGCGCCCAACATCATCAATCGACCAGCTATGTCATTTGCGGCCTGTACGATACCTCTGCGTCTATATGCCCTCAGTCAGGAATAGAAATTATTCGCGACATGCATATACTGCCGTCCGCCATACAAAAACATCACGCGCATGAAGTGTGGATCACACTATCGCTCAATGAATCATCGCAGCTTCGTCAACTTCATTATCTACTTAGAAATAGTCTAGTCGACATTCGTTGGATACCCGATACCTCCGCAATGAGTTTGCTAAGCAATAAATCAGGTGATTTTTTAGGGATGGCAGCGGTAGAGCTGAACTGCCCACCAATACGCGATGTCCATGGCTTACTTAAAGAACTCTTTGATCGAATTTTTGCACTATGCGTACTCATTCTGCTGGCGCCTATCCTGATATCGCTAGCCCTCACCATAAAATTTACCTCGAACGGGCCCATATTTTTTAGCCAGCCGCGCCTTGGATTAAATGGCCGTATCTTTCATGTCTATAAATTTCGTAGCATGCAGATCCATGCCGAACCTCACCAAAGACTCACCCAAGCTACCCGCAATGATCCGCGCATCACAACAATTGGTCGTTTCATTCGACGTACCAGCTTAGATGAGCTACCTCAATTTTTAAATGTACTTAAAGGGGATATGTCCGTTGTTGGACCACGCCCACACGCATTACCGCACAATGATTTGTACAAAGACAAACTCATCATGTACATGCAACGACATCGTGTCAAACCAGGTATTACAGGATGGGCGCAAATTAACGGCTTTCGTGGTGAAACAGATACCCGAGAAAAAATGGCGCGTCGAGTCGCTTATGACCTCCACTATATAAAGCATTGGTCATTTTGGATGGATTTGAAAATTATTCTGTGGACAGCTTTTAAAGGATGGACGGATAGAAATGCATTTTGATTTGCGTATCGTGAACATCCCAAGTTTAGTCATCATAAAATTTCGGCCACTACCACTTTGTTTACTGCTCCTGTCTTTTGTCATTATGATCAGCGCAGGCTCTGTGCCGGGTCAAGCGAATCACTTAACGGGATTAATGCCGCCCGCTTCACCAAGGGCTTCATTTAAAGTTAATCGCCCATTGCG
>JBEGSP010000157.1:0-4332 GCA_041179845.1 Pseudomonadota bacterium | reverse complement strand
GATTTTCACGTAAGGGAGCATCGCCAGTTTCTTCGCGCCAGCCACGTTTAAATAAAGGCTCGCCTGAGGTATCGAGGTACAGCGTAACGGTGCGTGCATCTAAAAAACCAGAAATGCGCATATCGGGTGTGCGAGTGTCTATTGATGGGCGCTCGCCTTCACGATCACGAAAACGATCGCAAATCGCATCTTTGATTTTTAGCGTAATGAATTCCAGACTTTTGACCGGCGATTTGATGGCGGTGACATCGACACGCATCGTGTGACCCACATGAAACCAGTCTTCCCATTTTGATTCCAGGGCAAGGTCGTAGATGTGGTTTTCATTCGCATAGCTGCGGTGAGCGATACGCATTAACACGCGTGAAGCGATACGCGAATGTAGATTTAATCGCAGTGCATCCGACCACTGGCCCGAGCAGTGCACGCCACCGGGGACTTGATTGTGCACTTTGAGCGTACCGCTTTGTTTAGCGATTTCGCTGATTTCTTCAGCGAGTGCTGCCTCTAAACCGCGAGGGCAGGGGCAAAAATAAGAAAGTACAGTAGCCATGGATGCCTTTTATCCGTAAATGATCAACAGTCCATACGTGTTGATCGTGGGTGATGAATGAAGATGATGAATAAAGATGATGAATAAAGGTGATGAGTGAATGTGTTCAGTGCATGAGTTGAGTAAAGCAGGCATCCCGTTGATGACGGGATGCACGTTTGCATTATTTACCCATCAAGGCGCGTTCAACAAATTCTAATCGGTCTTGGCCCCAATAACCTTCGCCATCCACGCTGTACCAAGGGGCGCCAAATACATTGGCAGCGATGGCTTCTTCCGTATTTTTTATGAACTCGGCGGCAACAGCGTCACCGGTCGATTGTTTGAGTAGTTCAGCACCGTGCAAACCAAGATGGTCGGCGATGGCAATCAAGGTGGGCTCATCTGTAATATTCTTCTCATCTTCCCAAACCGCATGGCCTAAGGCATGTGCAAGCTCCAGAGCCTTGTCCGTGCCATGCGCTTGCAGCGCAGCGATGATGAGTTTGGCACCGGGTTCGCCTGAAATAGGAAAAAACTTCGGATGCAGCGTCATCGGGATATTCAGAAATTTACTCCAACGCTGTAGTTCAGCCAGACGATAAGCCTGACGTTGCGGTGGGCGCTGAGAAACGGGCACACCACCTGAAACGCTAAATACTTTGACTAAATCAGCCGGCTTTAAATGAATGATGGCGTTATGTTTTTTTGCCATGGCGACGAGTCGCGCATGACCCAGATACGACCAAGGTGAATGCGGTACCATGTAGTAGTCAATTTTTTTTGTCATCTTGATCTCGTAATTAGGTGGTAACTAATTTATGGGAATGGTTTTATTGGAATGGCTTTACTACGACGAGAATTACAACTGCGAGCATACCGAGTACAGGAGCTTCATTAAACCAGCGATACCAGATATGTGAATGAGTATTTTCACCGTTCTCGAATTTTTTCAGCAAGCTTTTGCAGATGTGGTGATAACCGATCAGCAGTATGACTAAAACTAATTTTAGATAGAGCCAAATACTTTGCTGACCAATCCCATACATTAGCCATAACCACAGGCCGAGCACTAGCGCCGGAATCATCAACAAAGTCATGAAGCGATACAGCTTACGCGCCATGAGCAACAAACGCTCATTCACCGCAGGGTTGGTTTCCATCGCCAGGTTAACAAAAATTCTGGGCAGATAAAACAAACCCGCAAACCATGATGCGACAAATACGATATGCAGAGCTTTAATCCACAACATGCTTACACCCTCACTTCGCCATGACCTAGCACGACATATTTGAGTGAGGTCAGGCCGTCTAATCCTACTGGGCCGCGCGCATGTAATTTGTCGTTAGAGATACCAATCTCCGCACCGAGTCCATATTCAAAGCCATCAGCAAAGCGGGTGGAGGCATTCACCATGACCGAAGCAGAATCAACTTCACGCAAAAAGCGCATGGCGTGCGTGTAATCTTCGGTGATGATGGAATCGGTATGCTGTGATGAATAGGTATTGATGTGATCAATCGCTTCATCGACATTAGCAACTACTTTAACGGCCAAAATGGCATCTAAGTATTCGGTACGCCAATCTTCTTCGGTCGCTGCTTTTAAATGAGCGTAGCCGGAAAGAATTTTTAAACTTTCGGGATCGCAGCGCAATTCAACCTGCTTTTCTGCAAATAGCTTGGCTAATTCAGGCAATACCTTAGCAGCGAGCGAACGCGCAACGAGTAAGGTTTCCATCGTGTTGCAAGTGCCGTAGCGGTGGCATTTCGCGTTGTAGGTGACTGGCAGTGCTTTGGCGATATCGGCTTTATCGTCGATATAGACGTGACAGATACCATCCAGATGTTTAATCATTGGCACCTTGGATTCTTTCATCAGTCGCTCGATCAAACTTTTACCACCGCGTGGCACGATTACATCGACATACTCGGGCATGGTGATCAATGCACCCACGGCAGCACGATCGGTAGTCTCGACGATTTGCACGGCTTCAGCAGGTAAGCCCGCGCCAGCCAAACCTTCCTTTACCAATTTTGCCAGCGCTTGATTGCAGTGAATCGCTTCAGAGCCACCACGCAGTATGGTGGCGTTACCACTTTTAATGCACAGTCCTGCTGCATCGACGGTGACATTCGGACGCGCTTCATAAATAATGCCAATCACACCGAGTGGGACACGCATTTGTCCGACTTGTATGCCGGTAGGGCGATATTTCATATTGCTGATTTCACCGATAGGGTCTGGCAATGATGCGATTTGCTCCAATCCTTCGGCCATGGTCGCAATCGCTTTCTCCGACAGCGTTAATCGATCAATCATGGCGGCAGCCAAGCCATTGCTTCGCGCTTGTTCTAGATCTTTTTGATTAGCGGCGGTAAGTAGTGCGGCATCGCGTCGTATCGCTTGTGCGATTAATTCGAGCGCACGATTTTTTGAGGCGGTGTCGGCTTTGGCCATGGCACGTGCTGCTTTACGTGCCGACTGACCTAAGGTGTTCATGTAGTGTTGAATATCCATGACTAAATTCCTGTATCGAATTTTTTATCGTGCGATTCGCATTGCTAACTGTAATAAAGCATCCCAGGGATCACCAGCGAATGCTCGCGCACGTAAGCCTTTAATCAATTTATCGATCTGAGCCGATTCATGCATCGCTGTTTGTAAGGTGCTGAGCGTGACGCGTGCTATCGCATTTGGTATCAAACGCTCACGCGGGCCCCAAATGCGATAGTCCTTCATTAATACGGCGAGTGGTCGACCATCATTCACGCCCAATTTCAACTTCAGCAGAATTCGTATTTCTTCTGCTACGGCCCACAGCACGAGTGGTAAGGCTTCGCCTTCACCTTTAAGGCCTTCGAGCATGCGCACTAGTCGGCTCACATCACCCGATAGCATGGCTTCGGAAAGCTTAAACACGTCATAGCGCGCAACATTCAAAACAGCATCTTGTACTTGTTCAGCGCTGAGTCGGCCTTCAGGATACAACAGCCCGAGTTTACGGATTTCTTGATGGGCTGCCAGTAGATTACCTTCGACACGTTCGACCATGAAGTCGAGTGAGAGCTTGTCGGCGCTTTGCCCTTGTGCAGCTAAGCGCTGGCCTATCCAGTTAGCTAGCTGAGGCCGCTCAACGACAGGGATATCGATATACACGGCGGCGCGCTGTAAAGCAGTAACCCAGGCACTTTTTTGCGCGGTCCAATCTAGTTTGGGTAAGGTAATTAAGGTGAGCGTGTCATCGGCAGTGGCTGCGGCTGCACAATGTGCGGCGTAATCTTGTAAAGCTTGTCCACCTTCTTTTCCGGGTTTGCCGGTAGGTATACGAAGCTCAATCAGTTTTTTATCACCAAACAGCGACATCGATTGTTGGGTAGATGTGAGCTCGCCCCATTTGAAATAGCGATCAACAATGAGAACTTCACGTTCTGAAAATCCGGTGCTGCGTGCTTTTTTACGAATGCGATCGGCCGCTTCCATAGCTAGTAGATGTTCATCGCTAGCAATCACATACAGCGAGGCTAGTGATTTTTCGAGATGCGCATCAAGCGCTTCAGCGCGCACTTGCACTCACTGACCTACTGCTCTGGTTTGATCTGCGCTAGTCGGCGCATGATTTGACTGACAGCGTCGGCACGAAGATCGTTATAAATTAATCGTTCTTCGGTTTCTTTCGCGACGGCCTGCGATTCGGAATAGCTCATGAAAGTTTGTAGCGCTAGCTCGGTATCGTTCACGATTTGTGCATTTTCTTTACCGATGACGTCGAAACGTAAGCGATACAGCAAACTAAATT